>JAYYRS010000418.1:0-7713 GCA_036126975.1 Myxococcota bacterium | reverse complement strand
GAATGGGCACAGTTGGAGCCCGACGACGACCTCTGCGATCCACCGACGGGTCTGCTCCGCCGGGTCGGCAGGCGGGCGGGCCGGGCTCACGACGCCCCTGCTTCCGGCCGCCATCGGGCACCCCGTCGGACGAGGGGCCCTGCGAGCGCCCGCGCCGCGGGCCGATGGCGACCCACCGAGCCGGCGGGGACCGGGGCATGCGGCGGGGTCCGGGATGCCTCGTGCATGCGCGCACCGTAGCGCGCATCCATCGGTGTGGGCCATGCTCAGCGGCGCATCCCGGGCAACCCGACGCGGAGGTCCTGCTGGCCGGTCGGCCAGGTTCCTGGACTGGCCATCGGGCCAGGAATTGCGCATTGCTGACGGCCCGCGCGGGCTTACGACGATTGACCCGTCAGTTGGGGTGGACCCATGACTCTGCCGGCCCCGACGCTGTTTCCGCACTGATGCGCCGCCTTGACCCGACTGTGACATTGCCGCGCGGGGTGTCGGTTACCGCCCGGTGTCCAACCACACCGTGAAGACCGACCCATGGCGCACGCTCTCCCTCGCATCGGCGGCTGGCAGGCCGGCCCCGAAGCCCCTGTCTTCTCCGGTGCCGCGCTGCTCGCCGCGGTGCGGCGCGTGCGGGAGCCGCTCGCCCTCGTCCAGGACCCGAGCAGTGGTCTTGTGGGTGTCGGGCACCAGGGCGCGGCAGTGGCGTCCGCGGACGCCGCGTGGCCGCTTCTCGCCACGCTGCCTGCGCTCTATCCGGAGTGGTTGGGGGACCGGTCCTTCACCGAGGTGCACCGCACCCGATTCCCCTATGCCACCGGAGCCATGGCGAACGGGATCGCCACAGCCCAGCTCGTCATCGAGGCGGCTCGGGGCGGCTTCCTGGGTTTCTTTGGCGCAGCGGGGTTGGACCCCGACCGCATCAGCCGCGAGCTCGACACCATCGAGGCTGCACTTCCCCCGGGGCCCGACGGCGCGCCGGGGCTGCCCTGGGGGTCGAACCTCATCCACGCTCCGAACGAGCCCGACCTCGAGATGGCCGTCGCGGACCTGTACATCCGCCGGGGCGTCCGGCGCGTGAGCGCGGCGGCGTACATGAACCTCACTCCGGCCATCGTGCGCATCGCCGTGCGCGGGCTGCGGCAGCTGCCGGATGGCCGGATCCACCGCGACCGGTACGTGTTTGCCAAGATCTCCCGGCCAGAGGTCGCACGCCGCTTCCTGGCACCTGCGCCACGGGACATCCTGGACTCGCTGCTCGGCCAGGGTCTCATCACTGCAGACGAGGCCCGCCTCGCGGCGCACGTGCCCGTGGCAGAGGACTACACCATCGAGGCCGACAGTGGGGGTCACACGGACAACCAGGCCCTCACGGCGCTCTTTCCCACCATCCAGGCCGAGCGAGACGCCGCCGTGAAGACGCACGGGTACCGGCGTCCCATCCGTCTCGGCGCGGCCGGCGGCATCGGAACGCCCACCGCAGCCGCGGCCGCCTTCTCCCTGGGCGCCGCCTACGTGCTGACCGGGTCGGTGAACCAGGCCTGCGTGGAGTCGGGCCTGCATCCATCGGGCCGCAAGATGCTCGCCACAGCCACGCTCGCGGATGTGGTCATGGCACCTGCCGCCGACATGTTCGAGCTCGGGGTCGAGGTGCAGGTGCTGCACCGCGGGACCATGTTCGGCAACCGGGCCCGCAAGCTCTACCACCTGTACCGCGATTGCGCGGGCCTCGAATCCATCCCCGCCGGCGAGCGTGCGCGGCTGGAGAAGGACATCCTGCGGGACTCCGTGGACGGCGCCTGGGCCAGCACCGAGCGCTTCTGGCAGGGCCGCGATCCCCGGGAGGTCGCAAAGGCGAACAAAGACCCCAAGCACAAGATGGCCCTGGTGTTCCGCTCCTACCTGGGCTTGTCGAGCAAGTGGGCCATCGCCGGCCAGGCGGACCGCCGCATGGACTACCAGATCTGGTGCGGTCCGGCGATGGGTGCCTTCAACGCCTGGGTCCGGGGCTCCTTCCTGGAGGCCCCCGAAGCCCGCACCGTGGTCCAGGTCGGCCGGAACCTCCTCGAGGGTGCCGCCGTGGTGACGCGGGCCCAACAGCTCCGCAGCTTCGGCGTGCCCATCCCGGCCGAGGCCTTCGACTACCGCCCGCGACCGCTGGCCTGACCCGCGAACCGCCCCGGGGCGCCCGCGCCCAGACGAACGAACCGCAGACGCACCGACAACGAGACCGTGATGACCAACCACGCCCCCCGTCCTGACATCGCCATCATCGGCGCCAGTGCCCTCTTCCCGGGGAGCTTGGACTCCACGGGCTTCTGGCACGACGTGCTGGCGAGCCGGGACCTCATCTCGGACGTCCCCGCCAGCCACTGGCTCCACGAGGACTACTACGACGCAGACCCCAAGGCGATGGACAAGACCTACGCCAAGCGCGGCGCGTTTCTCGGCGATGTGGACTTCGACGCCCTGGCCTGGGGGGTGCCGCCGAGCATCGTACCCGCCACCGACACCAGCCAGCTTCTCGCCCTGATCGTGGCGCACAAGGTCCTCGAGGACGCCGCCAACGGGCCCATCGACGGGATCGACAAATCCCGCATGAGCTGCATTCTTGGCGTAACGAGCGCCCAGGAACTGCTCGGTACGATGGTCAGCCGGCTTCAGCGGCCGGTCTGGGTCAAGGCCCTGCGCGAGCACGGCCTCGGCGAGGCAGAGGTGAAGGCGGTCGCCGACCGCATCTCGAACTCCTACGTGCCATGGCAGGAGGCCACGTTCCCCGGCCTGCTCGGCAACGTCGTCGCAGGCCGGATCGCGAACCGCCTGGACCTCGGCGGCACCAACTGCGTCACGGATGCCGCCTGTGCCAGCACCTTCTCGGCCCTTCAGATGGGCGTCAACGAGCTGTACCTCGGGGACTCGGACGTGGTGATCGCCGGCGGCGTCGACACCATGAACGACATCTTCATGTACATGTGCTTCTCGAAGACCCCGGCCCTGTCGGCATCGGGAGATGTCCGACCCTTCTCGGACCAGGCGGACGGCACCATGCTGGGTGAAGGGCTGGCGATGTTCGCGCTGAAGCGCCTGCCGGACGCCGAGCGGGACGGAGACCGGATCTGGGCCGTCATCCGGGGTGTCGGTTCGTCTTCGGACGGCCGCGCGAAGAGCGTCTACGCACCCCTGCCAAGCGGACAGGCGAAGGCCATCCGCCGGGCATACGAGATCGCCGGCTACGGACCCGACACGGTCGAGCTGGTCGAGGCCCATGGCACCGGAACCAAGGCCGGTGACGCCGCGGAGTTCGAGGGGCTCCGGATGGTCTTCGACGAGAGTGGGCGGACGGACCGCAACTGGTGCGCCCTGGGCTCGGTGAAGTCGCAGATCGGACACACCAAGGCCGCCGCCGGCGCCGCGGGGCTGTTCAAGGCCGTCATGGCCGTCCGGCACGGCGCGCTCCCGCCCACCATCAAGGTGGACCGTCCCAACCCGAAGATGGACATCGAGGCCTCGGCCTTCCACGTCAATACGGTCGCGAGGCCGTGGGTCCGCGGACG
Organism: Myxococcota bacterium; assembly: GCA_036126975.1. Classification (GTDB taxonomy): domain Bacteria; phylum Myxococcota_A; class UBA796; order UBA796; family UBA2385; genus JAYYRS01. The sequence goes on along the minus strand of JAYYRS010000418.1, from coordinate 4,165 downwards.
CGCCCATCCCCGCCGTGCCGGCATCTCGAGCTTCGGATTCGGTGGATCGAACTTCCACCTCGCCGTCGAGGAATACACCGGCGAAGGCCGCAAGCCACGCCTCAACAGCATGGGCGCCTGGCTGGTCCTGCTGTCCGGCGGCACCAGCGAGTCCGTCGCGGCCGAGGCCGAGGCGCTCGCAAACGATGCCCATGCGCCCGGCTTCCTGCCCTGGCTGTCGCATGACACGGTCCGGCGGTTCGACCGGACGGCCAAGGCCCGTCTTGCGCTCGTCGCAACCGACGGCGACGACCTCGCCGCCAAGCTGCGGGACGCCGCGGGCCGGATCCGCAGCAAGGGCAAGGCCTTCTCCAAGCCCGATGGAACGGCCTTCGGACTGGGTACGGTGGAGGGCAAGGTCGCCTTCCTGTTCCCCGGACAGGGGAGCCAGTACGTGGGCATGGGCGGCGCGGTCGCCATGAACGCCGAGCCTGCGCTCGCCGCCTGGGACGCCGTCGCGGACATCGAGCTCGGCGAGCACCGCCTCCAGGATGTCGTCTATCCGCGCCCGGTGTTCACCGCAGAGGAAGCAGCCGGGCTGGACGCGCGCATCACGGCGACCGAGTGGGCCCAGCCCGCCATTGGCGTGACGAGCCAGGCCTATCTGGCTGTCGCACGCGCCACGGGCCTCGTCCCCGACGCCGTCGCGGGCCATTCCTACGGAGAGGTCACCGCGCTGCATGCGGCGGGATGCTACGACGCCGCGACCATGGTGCGCATCGCCCGAAAGCGCGGTGAGCTGATGCGGGACGCTGCCGGCGGAGACGGGACCATGACCGCCGTGGCCCGACCCGCGGACGAAGTCCAGGCCGCGCTCGAGCAGGCCCGCGTCGAAGGGGTCGTCCTCGCAAACCACAACCACCCCACGCAGGTCATCCTGTCGGGACCGACGGCGGCCATCGAAGCGGCAGAGAAGGCCTTGGACGACCAGGGCATCACCTGCCGCCGGCTGAACGTGGCGACCGCCTTCCACTCGAGCGTCGTCGCGCCGGCCGAGTCGCCCTTCCGTGAATTCCTGCAGGACGTGCCCGGGACGCTCCCCGAGGGTGCACCCGTCGTGTATGCAAACACGACGGCCGCTCCCTACACCGCAGACGACTGGCGAGACACCCTCTCCGGGCAGATCACCCGACCGGTCCGGTGGGTGGAACTCGTCGAGCGCATGCACGCCGATGGAGTGCGCCACTTCATCGAGGTCGGCCCCGGCTCGGTGCTGGGCGGCCTGGTCAAGCGCACCCTCCGCAAGGCGGACCACACCATCACCAGCCTCGACAAGAAGGGCAAGGACGGCTGGACCGCATTGCTGCACGGTCTGGCCCAGCTCGCGGTCGCGGGCATCCTTCCCGACCCCGCCGGGCTCCTCGCCGACCATGCCGTGCCAACCGACCCGCGGACCCTGCCCCAGCCGAAGCTGAAGATTCCCATCAACGGCAGCAACCACGGCAAGCCGTACCCGCCGGCCGGTGGCGCCTCGGCCCTCCCGGCGCCCCTTTCCCAGACCCGGCCGGAGCGCATCGGCGCGCCGGTTTCCCCGACGCCCGCCGCTACACCGGCGCACGTCGACACCCCCTCGGCACCCATCCACCCGCCGGCATCCCTGCATCCCGGGGCCCTGCCACGGCCCGCAACCCTCGCGGAGACGACCATGTCCAATCCACCCAAGCCGCCCTCGGCGCCCGTCCCTGTGGCCGTGCAGCCCGCCGTCGGTGCGCATGATCCGACGCGTGCCGCCTGGATCCAGGCCTACCAGGAAGCCCAGCGGCAGGCCGCCCAGGCCCATGCTGCATTCCAGCAGGCCATGGCCGACAGCCACGCCGCCTTCCTCCGCACCGCCGAGACTGGATTCGTCGGCCTCGCCACGATGGTGGGCGGGCAGCCCATGCCGACGGCAGCCCCGGCCTTCGTCGCGCCACCGCAGCCCGTCGCGCCACCCCCGGTCGCACCCGTGGCAACGCCGGCCTCGGTGGCCCCCTACCCGCCAATGGCCGCAGCGCCGATCCCGGTGCCCGTCGCACCCGTCGCCGCGGCGCCCGTGGCACCGGCACCGGTGGCACCGGCACCCGCTGCGCCGGCACCCGCTGCAACCGCAGCCGCACCGGTGGCCGCGGCGCCCGGCACGGACCTGACCGCGCTGCTGCTCACCGTCGTGGCCGACAAGACCGGCTACCCCGCCGACATGCTCGACCTCGGCATGGACCTCGAGGGCGACCTCGGTGTCGACTCCATCAAGCGCGTCGAGATCCTCAGCGCCATGCAGGACCAGGCGCCCGACCTCCCCGAGGTCGACCCCGGCGAGATGGCCCAGCTCCGCACCCTCGGGCAGATCGTCGACAAGCTCGGGGGAGCCGCCGCCGCGGCCGCACCCGCTGCAACCGCAGCCGCGCCCACGGGCCCGGCCGCCGCCATCGGGAGCATCGACCTGAAGGGACTCCTGCTCGAAGTCGTCGCAGAGAAGACCGGCTACCCCGCCGACATGCTCGACCTCGGCATGGACCTCGAGGGCGACCTCGGCGTCGACTCCATCAAGCGCGTCGAGATCCTCAGCGCCATGCAGGACAAGGCGCCCGACCTCCCCGAGGTCGACCCCGGCGAGATGGCGAAGCTCCGCACCCTCGGGCAGATCGTCGACAAGCTCGGCGAGGGGGACGCGGTCCCTTTCGTTGACGGGTCGACCGACCACGCGTCTGCGTCGGTCGGCCCGGTCGCGATGCCTGACAATCTGGGTCGTTTCACGCTCTCGGCCGTTCCAGCCCCGGCGACAGGCCTGTCCCGAGCCGGCATCGTGGGCGCAGACCCCCTGTACATCCTCGATGGCGGCAGCAGCCTCGCGGCTCCGCTCTCCGAAGCCCTCGTCGTCCGGGGCGTGCGTGCCGTGGCCGCCGAGGCGCTGCCGGAGGGTGCCACCGCGGCGGTCTTCCTCGGTGGCCTCGCGCCGCTGGCGGACATCGACGCGGCCTGCGCCGTCAACCACGCCGCGTTCGCCGCTGCCAAGGCCCTGGGCACAACGGCCACCGCATTCGTCACGGTCCAGGACACCGGCGGCTGCTTCGGCCTCTCGGACACCCTGGACCCCGTCCGCGCCTGGTCCGCCGGGCTCGCCGCCCTGGCCCGGACGGCCGCCATCGAGTGGCCCACGGCCGCCGTGAAGGCCATCGATATCGAGCGGGCTGGCCGCGATGCGGCCTCCCTGGCTGCCGCACTCGCAGACGAGCTGGTGTCTGGCGGCGCCGCGCTCGAAGTCGGCCTCACCGCCGATGGCGGACGCTTCACGCTCGCGGACACACGCGAGCCCCCGACCCCCACGGCTCCGACCCTCGACCCGGGCGATGTGGTGGTCGTCTCCGGTGGTGCCCGCGGCGTCACTGCCGCCACGGTCGTTGGCCTCGCCCGGGACACCGGCGCCCGGTTCGTCCTGCTGGGCCGCACCGCGCTCGCCGCCGAACCGCCCGCAGCCCGGGGCGCCGAGACCGATGCGGACCTGAAGCGGGCGCTCATGCTCGCGGCCCGCGCCGCAGGCGAGACGCCCAACCCCCGCGCGCTGGGCCGCGAGGTCAAGGCCATTCTGGCCGGCCGCGAGATCCGGGCGACCCTCGCCGCCGTCGAGGCCGCGGGTGGCACCGCCCGCTACGTCTCGGTGGACGTGACCGACCGGGATGGCGTCCAAGCCGCCCTGGCGCAGGTGCGCGAGGACTGGGGTCCGGTCACCGGTCTCATCCACGGCGCCGGCGTCATCGCCGACAAGGAGATTGCCCGCAAGCCGGTCGAGGACTTCGCCTGGGTGTTCGACGTCAAGATCGGCGGCCTGCGATCCCTGCTCGACGCCACCGCGGGCGACCCGCTGAAGGTGCTCGTGATGTTCGCCAGCGTCGCAGCCCGATGCGGCAACAACGGACAGGCCGACTACGCCATGGCGAACGAGGTGCTGAACAAGGAGGCCGAGGCCGAGCGTCGCCGCCGCGGCGGGCAGTGCCTGGTCAAGTCCCTCGGCTGGGGTCCCTGGGAGGGCGGCATGGTCTCGCCCCAGCTCAAGGCCCGCTTCGAGCAGCTTGGCGTGGCGCTGATCCCGCTGGATGTGGGTGCGCAGATGCTGGTCGACGAGCTCCGCGGCAGCAACCCGGCCCAGGTC
>JAYYRS010000417.1:0-4879 GCA_036126975.1 Myxococcota bacterium | reverse complement strand
CCCGCCTGCGGTCGCATCCCCCGGGTGCCGTCGACGCTGTCGAGAGTCGGATGCTTCCTCGGCGCGGACGTGCGGCCGCCGGTCTGCGTTCGGCGCAGGATCCGGCCGACCCCGGCCCCGTTCGGTCCGATGCCGACCGCGTTCATCGTGGCGCGGGTCCCGATCGTTCCGGCGCGCGCCATGATCGTGACGACGCGGGTCCCGATCGTTCCGGCGCGGGGCCCGATCGTTCCGGCGCGGGCCCCGATCGTTCCGGCGCGGGCCCCGATCGTCTGGATGGGCGTCCCCCGTGCTCCGCCGTCCTCGGTCGCGCGCACGGTCGGCTCCCCCGCCGTTGCCGGGTGGCCGCTTGCCCCCCCGCCCGCGCCCCCGGCTGCGACTCTGCTCGGGAGGCGGTCGCTTGTCCGGCAGCGGCTCCAGCCCGAGCGCATCCCGTCGACGACGCTCCTCTACCTCCGCCGCATAGATCTCATCGAGGATCCCCATGAGGTCGACACCGCGCTTCTTCTTCTCCCACTTGCCGGTCAGCTCCGTGTCCGGCTGCAGCTTGCCTTGTTCGTACAGACCCCACATCTCCTCGCCGTATCGGGTCTTCTTGAGCCGCGGGCTGAAGCGCGCGAGGAAGCTCGTGACGTTGCGGACATCCCGCAGAAGCATCCTGCGCGCGTTGTTGTTGGTGGCAGCGTCGACGGCCTGGGGAAAATCGATCACGACCGGGCCGCTCGGCGTCATCAACACGTTGAAGTCCGACAGGTCTCCGTGAACGAGGCCGGCACACAGCATGCGCGTGATCTCCCGGACAAGCTGCAGATGCGTGGCTTCCGCCTCCTGGCGGTTCAGCGTCACGTCGACGAGACGGGGTGCGGGCTGGCCATCTTCGTCTGCGATGAGCTCCATGATGAGGATTCCATCGACGAAGTCGTATGGCTCGGGAACCCGCACGCCAGCGGCCTTCAGACGGTAGATCGCATCCACCTCGGCCGAGCGCCACGCCGCCTCTTCCTGTTCCCGCCCGTACCGCGACCGCCGCGACATGGCCCTCTGCTGGCGGGTGTTCTTGGTCCGCCGACCCTCGGTGTACTCCGCCCGGTGCTTGAAGGAGCGTGTGGTCGCCTCCTTGTACAGCTTGGCGACGCGCGGCTCCCCGCCCGCCACGACCAGGAATACATCGGCTTCCTTGCCGCTCATCAGCGGCCGCACGACCTCGTCGATCACGCCAATGTCGAGCAGGGCGGTCAGCCGCTCCCGATGACCCATGGCTTGTCTCCTGTGCTTGTACGGGGCAGCGCCCAACCGATACCGCGCGTGGGATAGCCTCGGGTGATGCTGCCGTCCAAGACCGAGGCCCGTGCCGCGCTGCGCGCCGCGCTCGAGATCGAGCTCGGGTCGGTAGAGCGGGTGGCCGCGATGGCCCGGGATGAAGCATCGTCCGCTGAGACCCGACAGGAAGGCAAGTACGACACCCGCGCGACCGAGGCGTCGTACCTTGCCCGAGGACAGGCCGAGCGCGTTGCGTCGCTTCGGAGACTCCGTGCATGGTTCGACCTCCCCGAAAGCAGACGGGAGGATCCGAGTGGCGTAGCCATCGGCAGCCTCGTCATCCTGCTCCAAGGGCAGCAGCGCACCATGGCCCTCGTCGTTCCGACCGGCGGCCTGCGTGCCTCGATCGATGCGCTGCCGGTGCTCGGCATCTCCCCGAGGGCGCCCCTGGGCGCGGCCATGCTCGGACTGGAAGCGGGCGACGCATTCGAAGTCCGGACCCCCGGTGGCGTGCAGGTGTGGGAAGTCGAGGCGGTCGTCTGAACGGCCGGCTCCGATTGCATACCCGCACCGCGAGGGCCCGGACTGCGGTTCCACGCCCGCATGCCGACCGCCGGTCGGTCTCCGGCCTCCTGGGAGCGCATTCCAGCGGCCCAGACACCCGGCTGCGGGCGGCCCGGCGCGGAATTGTATCGAGGGTGGCTGCGGGTCGTCAAATCGCCCGAAGCCTGCTCTGAGCACCGATCAAGAGCGATGTCGTTGTGGGCAGATTCTGCTTTGTCATTCGCACATGATGCGGTACGTTGTTGATGCCTGCCCGGTTCGTGATTCGACTCGCGCCCGGCCCCCGTGGTCCGATTTCGGGATCCTTCCTCACCGTGGACGTCAGGCCTTTCTGTCAAGGAAGACGGCAAGCGGTGACACTGGAACCCCCCTTTTTACAGGAGGGGGTCCAGGCGGCGATGCCACACGGCCAGGGCGGGCGCCTCTCCCCATCCACAACTGCCCCCGGGGCGGCTGTGGATGCCGGGTCGCGATACGCCGTCAGATGTCCCAGGCTGCGCTGGTATTGCTCTTCCTGCTGCTGCCTCTCGGCACGACCCCGATGGAGTGCGCCACCCTGCTCGTCGCAGGCGCCGCGCTTGCGTCCCGCCGTCGCATCCACCAGCCGCTGCTGGCCCCCGCCGTCATGCTCTTCGCGAGCAGCCTCGTGGCCGCGGACGGCATCGAACCCAGCCAGCTCTGGTCGGCCACCATCGGCGCCTGGACCTGGGCACTCCTGGTCTTCGCGCCCCCCGCCTTCGCCGGCCTCTCCGCGGCAGGCAGGGCCCGCATCGAGCAGGTGGGGCTGGCCGCCGCGAGTGCGGCCGGGCTCTGGGCCGTCGTCGAGACGGTGGTCGGCGGTGCGGCACCATGGCATGCGCCGGTCGACGGCCCGTTCTCGCATCACCTGACGCTCGGATACGCACTTCTTGCGCCCCTTGCGCGCAGCCTGTGGACGCGTCGGTGGTGGTCGGCATTCCTCATCGGGCTCGGGATCGGCTGCGCAGGCGCCAGTGGACCCCTGCTCAGCACGGGCGTGCTCGTGGCCGCGCTCGTGCTTCCTCCCGCCGCGGCCCTGACCGGCGGTGTGGGCGTCGCGCTCATGGCCGTTCTCGCGCTGGCGGGAGATGCAGAGCTGGCGCAGCGGGTGGTGCTCTGGACGGCCGGAGCGGACGTGGCGCTCGACCACCCGCACGGTGCCGGCCTCGCAGGGGTCCGACCTGCCACTGCACTCGCCCAGACCGCAGTGGCCCCCGGATTCCACTTCCCGTTTCATGCGCACGACAGCGCGCTGCAGGCTGCAGCTGTCGGCGGATGGGCCGGCTGGGTCGCGGCCGCGTGGGCCTTGTTCGCGCTCTGGCGACACACCGACCGGCCCGGCCGAGCTGCCATCGCGGCGGCGGTCGTCGGTGGACTCACACAGGACACCCTCGGCGACCTCGAGGTGACGCGGGCCCTCTGCGCGTGGGCGATCCTCGGCGGCCAGCCTCCCCCCTCCCCCCATGCGGCTTCCGCCATTCTCCCGGGCGCCAACGAACCACTTCGGGCGCATGCTGTCCGACAACCCGACCCCGAGGAGGTCCCATGATCGCTCCCTTCGCCGGCGTCGTCCTCTGCGCGATTTCTCACGCCGATGTTCCGCCCGCGCCGCCGGCCGCAGCCGACCCGAGGCCCTCGCCGGAGGAGCGAGCGGCGCCCATCCCGCCGCCCGAGTCGAACACCGGTGTCTTGCCGGCCCCGCCCACCCGACTCGAGGACGTCTGGACGGGACTCGGGCCGGCGACCGTGCTGGAGGATGCGGTGGCGAGAAGAAGCAGCGGGGACTTCCGAGGAGCAGACGCGCGCCTCGCATGGCTGGCCGAGGTCGCTCCGGGGGAAGCGCCGACGTACCACGCCGCGGTCAGCGCGGAGCTCCAGGAACGCTACGAGGAGGCGCTGGCGGGCTACGACGCCGTGCTGTCGCAGTGGCCAGATGGGGCCCGAGCGACCGATGCCGGCTTCCGGCGAGCCCTGGTGCTCGAGGATCTGGGACGACACCCGGACGCGGTGCGACAGGTCCGGGCTCTGCAGCGCCAGGAGACATGGTCAAGGGAGGATCAACTCAGCCTCGAACTTGCACGCGGAGTGGGAGAGGTCGGGCAGGGGCGCACACGCCGGGGTCTTCGCAGGCTGGGCAGGGCGCTGGCTGCCACAGAGGGCAGTGAGACGCTCCTCTGGATGCGTGCGAAGGCACGCGCCACGCTCGCCCGGCACCTTGTCGAGGAGGCAGCAGCGACGCCCATGGTCCACGGACGAAGGGCGAGCCGGAATCTCGAACACCGGGCAGGGAAAATCAGCGCTGCGGAACGGCAGGTCATCGCGATCGCGAACCTTGGAGAGCCCGAGTACGCGCTGGCAGGCCTGGAGATGCTCGGCGATGCCTATCTCGCACTGTATGACGACATCATCGCCCTCCCGCCGCCCCCGGGGCTGTCGCCTGATGCCGCATCTGTGTACCGCGACGGCATCGCTGAGCGCACGGCGGTCCTCCGGCGGAAGGCCTGGCGGTACTACGACGAGGGCGCCAAGCTCGCCACGCGCACAGAGTGGCAGGGCGACATCACCGCGCGCCTCCGGTCCCGTCGGGCCGCACTCGGCGAATCCAACGAGTGATCGCGCCGGACCAGAGACTGCGGTAGTCCACCACCATGCCTTCTCTTCCCGCACTCGGCCTGACACCTCCGGACCTCGTGGCCGCGATGCATGACCACGGCGTAGCGCTGGAGTCCGGGGCGGCCCGGCGGGTACTGGCGGAGCTGATCAGCCACGGGCGGGACGACCTCAGCGAGATGAAGCGCCCGATCCAGGCCCCGCTCCGGCTCCTGCTGGAGGCCACGCTCGACCGGGCCCGACCCGAAATCGTCGATCGTGTGGTCGATCCGACGGACGACTCCGTGCGGTACCTCTTCCAGCTGGCGGATGGGGCGGTGGTGGAAGCGGTTCGGATTCCCCTCCACGTGATGGGGCGCTTCAGCGTGTGCTTGTCCAGCCAGGTCGGCTGCGCCATGCGATGCGACTTCTGCGCGACCGGTCGACT
>JAYYRS010000416.1:0-6147 GCA_036126975.1 Myxococcota bacterium | reverse complement strand
CAGCCAACAAACCGACCAGGGGAGGCTCGCAGAGACGGCCAGCATGAGCTGGATCCAGTGGCCCGTGGCCGCGAGAGGATTGGTCTTGGCGTGAAGATCCATGGCCTCGGCGTGTAACGAGGTCAGGTGCCGCTGGCAGCGGTTAGCAGGGCTCCTCGGGGCTGCGCATCTGCGGACCCCAGAACTCGGGGGACACCATGAGCTTCTCGTCGGATCCGAATGGGCTGGGTGGAATGCTGGGTGGGTTGCAGCAGCAGATGGAGTCGATGAAGGCGGAAGCCGCGAGTGCCCAGGTCACCGGACAGGCGGGTGGTGGGCTCGTCCAGGTCGTTGCGAACGGGGGGATGGAGATCCTCTCCGTCCGGATCGCAGACGATGCTCTCGTCGACCGTGAGATTCTGGAGGACATGGTCACGGCTGCCGTCAATGATGCTCTCCGGCAGGCGCAGGCGGTGATGGGCCAGCAGGTCGCCCAGATGATGGGCGGCCTTCCACCCGGCATGTTCTGATTCGAAGTCCTGAGGGTCGGGCAGCGGGCTGCTACCCTCTGCGCACGCGTCCTGTCGTCGTCTGTTCATGGCCGCTTTTTCCGGAGTCGCTCGTGCGTGGGTCGTCCTGTGGTCTCCTCGTCGCAATCGCATCGTGCGGTGCCCCGTCTCCGGACCCGGGGACTGCAGGAGGGCGATCGGACTCGGGCACGTCGCCCACCGGGTGTTTCGCGAACGAGGCGGCGATCGACGTGGGTACGGGAGCGACCGCCTTCGAGCCGCTGGCGGAGGGCGACCCCGTGGTCATGGTGCACGGGCCCCAGGGAGGATGGCACCTCCTCGGTAGTGTCCGCACCCACAACATGACCGAGGTGGTCCGGATCCGTTTCGAGGTCGTCGTGGAAGAAAGCGGCGCCGTCGTGGCGGACAACAGCCTCTACGTCCAGACCCTGCCAGACGGCGATTGCGCGGGCGTCTATCCCGGCATGTACGCGTATCTCGTGGTGGAGGGGATCGCAGACGGTGATGCCGACACCCCTCCGGAGCTGCTCGCCTACGAGTCCCTGATGTTTCGTGCGTTCGTTGAGGACCAGGACGGACGGACGGCGTTCGGTGAAGTCCGGATCACTGCGACCCCGGACCCCGTCGACCTCGAGGACGATGGCGATACGGCCGCACCCGGCTGATGACCGGTCGGCTCAACGTGGAGAGGGCAGGTCCAGTGCGTCGAGGACGGCCCGAAGGAGCACGTCGACAGGGGCAGGCTTCGGCACCCTCGCCTCGACACGCTCTCCCAGAATTTCGATGAGTTCGAAATCCGTGCAGGCGGTGTGGGCGAGCACGCGTGGAGCGGGCTCGATCCGATCCAGTTCGTCGAGGAGGATCAGCCCGCCCAGATGCTGCAGCGTCTCTTCATACCGACGGGCCCGGGGCCCGAGGGCCTGTCTTGGCCTATGTCCGAGCGGAATGAAGATGTCGGTCACTACGAGGTCGTAGGCCTGGGAATGCAGGATGGCGACCGCCTCCTCGACAGAACTGGCCAGCGCCACATCTGCGTCGAGTGCGTCGGCGACCACGCGGCTGACGATCTCGACATGCTCAGGGTCGTCATCGACGAAGAGGATGCGCATGCCGCGGCGTAACCGACGAACCCGCGGGCCGGGTAGGGTGCTTTCATGACCACGGCGCTGCTGCCACTCGTCGCGCTTGCGTGCACGCCCGGAACCGACCCGGCGCCAGCCGACTCGGCCGTTCCGGGCAGCATGCAAGGCGGTCTCCCGATCCGCTGGGTGCCGACCGCAGGAGAACCGTGGGACGAAGCGCTCGCGGGGCTCTGGTGGAGCCTTGCGGGCCTGGGCGCCAGCCCCTCGAGCGATGCAATCGGCGACGTATCGGTGGATGGGTCGGGGATGCGGTTCACGCTGCATGCGGACGCGCTGGGTTTGTCTCGGGAGGCGGAGCACATGCTGCTGGAGGGGATCTCTCCGATCGAAATCGCTCGGGTCCAGCAGGGGATGCCGTACGTGGAACTCGGGCGGTTGCTGCAGCGTACGCTCTACGAGCCGTGGGTCTACTACGCAGTGACCGGGGCCTGCAGAGAGCTGGAGGACTGGGAAGTGCGCCTGCCGCACGGTGCACCCACGGTCGCGATCACAGACTCGTTGCTCACCGATGGGGCCCGGCTGCTGAAGTTTTCGCCTGACCCGGTGGACGCGTCCGATATCGCATGGGCGGCGGAAGAGGGAGAGGGAAGACCGGAGACGGGAGACTTCCGGGCACGGGCGACCGAGGTGGTGGACCTGATGCCGAACGGCCGATTCCGGTATGCGATCTACGACGATTCAGGGTCGCTCGCGCCCGTTGCAGATCCCGAGCATACGCCGGCAGGTCAGCCAGGGCGCTGCATGTGGTGTCACGAGAATCACCTCATGACAACGGTGAGACAGCCGGACATCGATGGACATCTGGCGTTCGATGACTTCGTCGAGGAGATCGGTCGCCAGCAGGCGATGGTCGAGTCGGCGAGGCGTGCCATTGGAGGGCTGGTGGACTGGGAGACCCACGCCGTGCACACGTGGGGCGAGGTGCTCGTCGAGGGATTCCTGCAGGCTCCCACGTCGCGGCTGGCTGCGGAGTGGTCGGTCCCCACGGAGACGGTGGAGTCGTGGATGGCGGCTGCTGGCGTCCAGCCGGTGCGCAACGATGAGTATCCTGGATGGGGCGAGGTCTGGACGAGGGCCTCGGCTGATGCGGTCTTCGCCCTCAATCGCGGTCGGCTGCCGGACGACCATGACCTCGCCGGCCCGTCAGGCATGCGCCCCCTGTCTGTCCTGCCGTCCTCTCGGATCCTCCCGGAACCCGATGCGGCCCACCCCATCGGGTTGACCGAGTTCGCATGCCTCCCGGACTGGAGTGCCGATACCGGCCGTCCATAGGCCCCGGCGCGCGGGGCGTCTCGTACCCGCCCGCCCGGGTCGATGACCCGTCCGTGGCAGCCAGGGAGTCCGCACGGCCAGACCCCCGCCCCATTCCTTGCGGACGTGGACCTCTGGTGACCCGGCACCGGCAGCATGGAACCGGGCGTGGAGCGCTCAGCGGCGGTGGGTGGGCATCGAGCCGGAGAGCAGCGTCTCGACCACGTGGGAGAGCAGGGGTGCGAAACCGGTCCATTCCATCGCGTGCATGCCGACGGCGCGAGCGCCTTCGACGTCTCGGCGTGGAGAGTCACCGAGGTGCACGACCTGGGAGGGTGAGACGTTGAGTTCCTCGACGGCCGCCAGGAAGATCGCCGGGTCGGGCTTCTCCACACCGACTTCCGCCGATATGATGGTCGTGTCGAGGAGGTCGTCGAGACCGAGTTCGGACAGCAGCGGGCGCAGCCGGTCGTCCCAGTCCGATACGACGGCGACGCGTCCTCCAGCCGTTCGCCAGCGGTCGAGCGCGGGCACCGCGCCCGGGGCGATGCACCACGCCGCTGCCGACGCATAGTGTCGGTACAGCACCTCGAAGCAGGCATCGTCCTCCACACCGGTCGCGATGCGGACGACGTCTCGCCAGTATGGCCGGCCATCCCCGACGTACCGCTGCCCGGGGGAGTTGCGCGACATGGCCTCGCGGAAGGCCTTGTCCACCTCGGGTACGGTGCGCTGCCCTCCATGCGCACGCGCGACCCGGGAATAGGTCGCGGCGACGGACTCTCTGGGATGCAGCAGTGCGCCCCCGGCGTCGAGGCTCAGGGCACGAATCGAGGCGGGAGCGGGCATCGCCGATGGGTTATCCGGGGCGGATGGACGACCCCAGCCAGGCCTCGCTCGAAGACCTCATGGACTTCCCCGCGGAAGTCGTGCTGCGCGTCATGGCCGAGACATCGGGCGGGCTCGCGGAGCGCTGCACGGCCGCGGTGACCCGCGCGCTGGGCCGGGAACCGGTCAGCGTCGGGGTCCGACCATCGCGCAGGGGCAACTACACCGCCGTCCACCTCCGGATCCGGGCCGAGACGGCCGAGGAGCTGCGCAGGGCTTCTCGCGTTCTTCGAGGCATCGCCGGCGTCCGGCTCGTCCTCTGACGGGTCTCAGGGTGCGGGGGCGCCGCCGACCTGGACGCTCGTCTCGTCGAGGTCGACGAGAACTCGCTCCGCAGGCCCGGCGGTGAGATCGATCGTCTCCCGCGTCAGGTCGAACAGCCGGTCGTCGGCGTCGGGTCCATCAGCATCTGCGTCCAGGTAGGCGCGCAGTTTCACCGGGACGGCTTCGCTCAATGCCATCGAGAATCGGGCGTCTCCAGACTGCAGCTTGATGTTCGCCAGTACGGTCGGGTTGGGTCCGCTGTCTGCCGCGATGGCCTCGAGGAGGATGAAACCCTCCTCGTACTCACCGCACCGAACGAGGCCCTCGATGAGGGCCCCGCCAGAGGGCGGTCCGCCCGCGGTGGGCGTCGTGCCGCCTGCCTGGCCCTGTGGCGGCCCGTCTCCGGCAGGCCCGGACTGGGCTGCCGTTCCTTCCACGAATGGGTCTTCGTAGCTGGCGAGGGCGGTTCCATCCCCGTCTTGCTGGACGGATCCGCCGGATGTCCAGCCGCGTTCCGTCAGGATGTCTGCCAGTGCCTCCCCCATCAATCTGTGGCCCTCGGTCGTTGGGTGCATTTCGTCGAGGAACAGCTCCCCGGAGGTCTTCCCGGACGCCTGGAACAGGGAGGGGACCTCGAGCACGGGTGCACCGTGGCGGGCCGCGGTGTCCCGCATGACCGCTCGGTATGGGTCCCACGCCTTGGGCCCTGCCTTCGCGTTTTCATTTCCCCCAACGTCCTCATTGTTCGCGAGGACGACGAACAGGACTTCGGAACCGTGCTCTCTGGCGATGCCGGCCAGCGACTCGAGATTGGCCGCGTAGTCGTTGATCTCGACTCGACGGACCCCGATCTGGCCGCGGCTCTGGCTGTCCTGCTGCCATGCGACCTTCTGGACCCGCTCGGCGGAGCCGCGAACCCGCAGCTTCCAGTCCGCCACCCGGAACACGGCACTGTTGGACAGCAGACGCTGGAGCCGCGCGCTGGGTCCGGCCGCAAACCCTGCCGTCTGGGCGAGGACATCTTTGTCTACAAAGGAATCGAAGTTGTTGTCGGACCAGATGTTTGCGATGACGAGCAGGTCCGGCTCGGTCTGGAGCGCGCGCATGCGGAGCAGGTTGATGCTCTGGAAACTGGAATATCCGGGCACGGCACCGATGATGGCCTCCACCCCATCCCCCAAGCGTTGGGCCGCCACCGACGAGAATACGGCCTCTTCCGCAACACCAAAGCCAAACACCGAGGAGTCGCCGGTCGTGATGAACCGGAGGGTGCCGGCGGGTTTCGGAATCTCGGGCTCCGGCCCGCGCATCGCCAGGGAGTTGATCCGGACGGCCACGCCACGCTCGTAATGTTCGCCGGGCGGGTACTCGTACAGCAGGTATGGATTGCCCTGCATGACCGATACGCCCTTCTGTGGTGATGGCGGCGGGGACTCCCACGCGCGCAGTTCCGCGGAGTACAGCCAGGTCGCGGCCGCCTCGGCAGCCAGCAGGCCGCCAGCCGTCACGAGGACGGAAAAGACGATCTTCTTCGGAGTCGTGAGTCGCGCCATCGAAGGGACGCTATCACCTGTCGGCGACACCGGGAACTCAGCCGGGTGGGGCGACGGCCGCGCCCTCGAAACCCAGCTGCCGGTGGAGTGCCTCCGCGCGGGCGAGGTTTTCTCGGGCTGCGGCGTTCGTGGGGTCCATGGCCACCACCTGCCGGAAGTTTTCGGCTGCTGCCTGGAGGTCCCCCTTCTCTGCGCGGATCACGCCAATCGCGCCTCGCGCGCGTACGTGGCGGCTGTCTGCGAGGACCGCCCGACGGAAGTCCTCCTCTGCCTTGTCGGGCTCGTCGACGTCGTAGTAGCCCCGTCCTCGGAGGTAGAAGGCCTCGGCGCTGCCGCTCAGGGTCACGGCACGTTCGGAATGCACCAGCGCAGTCGTGGGCCGCCCCGTCGCGAGGTAGAGCTCGGCCAGCCGAAGGTGGGGGTCGGTCGCATCGGGCCCTGCGAGGGTGGCGGCCCGGCGGAGGACCTCCTCGGCTTCTTCGCTGGCGCCGGTCTCCGTCAGGTGACGTCCGAGATTCGACCAGGCCTGCCAGTCCTGTG
>JAYYRS010000415.1:0-2839 GCA_036126975.1 Myxococcota bacterium | reverse complement strand
GCACCCGGCGGCGCGTCAGCTCCCCATGACGCCCGACAGGGGAGACGACGCCGTCGCGTGGAGCTTCCGGGGGATGCGTCCGGCCTCGTGCGCGGCCCGCCCCGCTTCGACCGCGAGCCGGAACGCCTCGGCCATCCGCACCGGATTGGCCGCGCCGGCAATGGCCGTATTGAGAAGAACGGCATCGGCACCGAGCTCCATGGCGATCGCTGCGTCACTGGGCGTTCCGAGTCCTGCATCGATCACCAGCGGGCATGAGACGAGGTCGCGGATGAGGCGGATCCGGTCCGGGTTGGCGATCCCCAGGCCGCTCCCGATCGGCGCAGCGAGGGGCATGACCGCGGCGCATCCGATCTCCTCGAGGCGCTGGCAGAGCACGGGATCGTCTGTGCAGTACGGCAACACGGTGAAGCCTTCGCGGACGAGCTCCCTCGCGGCTTCCAGCGTGCCTTCTGCATCCGGAAACAACGTCCTCGGGCAGCCGATCACTTCGAGCTTGAGCAACTTCGTGTCGAGCAGCTCCCGCGCGATCCGGGCGGTTGCCACCGCATCCTCGGGTGTGTAGCAGCCCGCCGTGTTCGGCAGCAGCGAGATGCGCGACCGGTCCACCCAGTCGAGGATGTTCGCGTGCGGCGCTGCGCCGAGGTCAACCCGTCGCAGGGCCAGGGTCACGAGCGCTGTACCCGAAGCCTCGTGGCACGCCTGCATCGTTTCGAAGTCGGGGTACTTCCCCGTGCCGACAATGAGTCGGGAAGACAGCGTGAGGTCACCGATCTGGAGCATCTGGGCGGGTATCCTATGCCCGGCATGGCGGCGAGGTGTTCGGGAATGCGCCGGGCGCAGGTGTCGGGTCGCGGAGTGAGCGGCAGATGATTCCCCGTTCGCCGGCGCTGGGCCAGCCGCGGAGGTATGTTTGCCGACATCGTACTGCTGCCCCTCACTCCCGGGGCGCGGCGCTGGGTCGTGGAATCAGCGTGGAACGCGGAGCGTCACAGGACCGTGACGCCGGTATGCGGTTCGCGACTTGAAATCCTCCGTGGATTGGCTACGTTGCTCGCCACTGCCGCTTCCAGGCAGCCTGAGGAGACACAAATGAACAAGCTCACCATCGCGGCCGCTCTCGCCATGACCGGCCTCGTGGCCTGCACCGACAAGGATTCGTCCGACTCGGCCGCTGCCACCACCGGCGGCACCACCGCCACCGGCACCACCGCCACCGGCACCACCGGCCCCGCCGACCCCACCTTCACCACGGACTGGGGCGACACCGCCTTCACGATCACCATCGCGGGCGGCCCCGGCGCCTACTGGTTCGGCTGGGCCCAGAACACGGCCAACGACCCGTGGACCGGTGAGGACTGCGTCTACGGCTACACCACCGGCGCTGGCGACACCCTCGCCTACTGCCACGACGCTGGCGACACCGGCACCACGCTGACCTACGGCGGCGATCCCAACAACCTCGCAGCCGGCACCACCGTGTGGAGCGCGCCCCTCGAGGCTGAGGCCACCTACTACGTCGAGTCCGACACCGAGTTCGGTGGCGACGGATCCTGCTGGGTCTGGGGCTCGGACGTCACGTACTACGACGGCCTGGGCTGCACGGTCCTCTGATATATCGGACAGGGCTGGCCCTTCGGGGCCAGCCCCATCCAAGAAGGCCGGTCTCCTCTGGGAGGCCGGCCTTTTCATTTTCGGGCCGGGCCGGTGCGTCGCGGGCATCGAACCCAGACGCTGGGGTTGCGCCGCGCCGGTCGATGCCACCATGGTGGCCAATGAAGGCCGAATTCCAGTTCCAGCTCGACGGGCTTCTCTGCGGTCAGCCATCGCTACTTCTGGCTGCGGTGGGTCTCCACGAGCACGGCACCATCCGGACGGAACGAGACCGTGCCGTCCATGGGCCGGTCGGCGAACCAGCGTGGCGCCTCCGGCGTCATCGAGACATGGGCGGTCCCCCCCACCCACCACGTCGTCACGGTGCCCGCGCCGTGTCCCGACTGACCATTGATGTCCAACCGGAACCGCGATGTGGCTCGTCCCTCGAATGGCCGGGAAAGATCCGGGAGCGCGGGGTCGAACCAGACCTCGGTCACGGCGGTATCGCGCCCGTGCTGCGTGACCGTGGCGCGCGCCAGGCCTCCGTCGATGAAGTGGTAGGTCTGTCGGATCCATCCATCATCGAATTCGGCCCGGTCGGGCAACACCGACCACGACTCGGTCCGATGGGTCGGCCAGGGGCCCCCGGTTGCGTCCGGCGCAGTCGCGCCCGCGGCCGGGCGCACGATCCGGAAGCCGCCGTCGCCGGTGGGCTGCTGTCGGAAGCTGGTCACGGCGATGCCGCCCTGGGCCTGCTTGAGGAGGTACCGCTGGCGGTACATGCCGAGAAGCCGGTCCAAGCGGACGGGTTCACCACCGATTGCGATGCGGGCCCTTCCCCCTGTGCCGAACCGCTCGAGGTCGAGTGCAACCGCGACCGCATGGGCGGAGTGCCCCATGGTGTGTCCGTTCCGCTTGGCCGGTGCCGTGCGAGGCAACCTTCCGCGGTATTCGACCTCGACCGGTACACCGGCGCTGTTCTCATAGGAAATGGACACGTCGACACGGCGGCCTTCCGAGCGGTCTTCGACCATCAGGGGCCGGATGAACCGCGCCACGGGAACCTCGGCGATGCGCGTGGTGAGCTCGGGGTGGTTGGCGATGATGGTCTGGACCTTTGCCCGGTCGGCGTCCTTCGCCATCCATAGGGGGCCGTCGGGTGTCTGGATCCGCGCGTACTCATGCATGTCCCAGTCTGGATCTCGACTCACCAGCACGATGTCGAGGTCGTAGTAGACCCCAA
>JAYYRS010000414.1:0-5253 GCA_036126975.1 Myxococcota bacterium | reverse complement strand
TGCCGAAGCTGCTCGAGACCGCTGCGACGGGGCGCGCTGACTCCTGAGCCGTGCGGCGGCCTGCAGAGGGCCCTGCGGGCTGCCGGATGCGCCCGGCCCGTTAGGCCAGCGCCATGCGGCGCATCCTCCTCTCCCTGATGGCCCTGACCTTCATCGCCTGTGGAGCGGTGCAGCTGAACGACCCCGACCCGGAACGCTGGTTGCTGGTCTACATCGCAGCTGCGGCCACATCGGCGCTCGAGGCCCTGGGCATGCCGCGACCGGTGCTGCCCTGGGGACTGCTGGGGGTCGCCGTGAGCTGGTGCGCGCTGCTCGTCATGGGCCTGGACGCCGGATCATGGGACCGTGGACTGGATGATGAGGTGATCCGCGAGATCGGCGGCCTCACCCTCATCGCTGCCACGATGGGCGGGATCCTCGCTGCGCGTCGGGCAGCCGGCCCGGGCTCGCAATCGGATTGATCGGACCAGACGTCGTCGGCGAGGGCAGCTGCGTCCCGCGCCACCCCAGGTCCAGCTCCGCCACGATCGGCTGGAAGCAGGCTTCCGCGCCGGCCACGTCCAGCCCGACAATCGTGGCCTCGCCGCTGCCGCGGGCGGCGCCCGGCGCGCCCGGTGCCTCTCCCTCGGCCACGTGGTGCAGCTGGCGTCGGTTCAGCGGGACCGCCGCATCGGAGAGGCCCTGGAGGGAGAGGGACCGGACCAGGGCGGCTTCGGCTCCGATGGCTCGCACCACCACCCGGACACCGCCGCCTTGGCGAAGGAACACAGGGTGGGTGAGCACCAATCCAGCGCCCTCGACGTCCACGGCATGCATGTTCGCGGGTCCATGGAACCGGGCTCTCACCGGCGTTTCCGTCTGTCGGCCGTCGGCGAACACGGCGAGTACGGTCAGCGGCTGCTCGCTGGTTCCGGGGGCAGCGCGGAGCCGTGCGTCGAAGAACGCCGTGGTGCGGCCGGGTTGCCAGGCCGCTTCGAGCGGCGGTGTACAGGTCCCGTCTGGATCGCACCCGGTGTCGCCGAGGTCGACGAGCCATCGCGCCACGGTGGGGGGGGCGTCTTCGGCCCGAATGACGGCGCGGACATCTCCATCCAGCCACGGGTGGTCGTCTGCGATGCGCAGGGTCTTGACTCCGCAGTCGCCACTCGCGGTCCCGGAGAGCACGAGGGCGGTGAGCACGCTGATCATGGCTTCCCCCCCGGCTCTCGTTCAGTCTGCCATGGATGTCCGGCAGCCGCAGCATGCAGGTGGCGAGGCGATGGGTTGCACGGCGGGGCCTGCCCGGTGAAGGGGGGCGGGTCCACCCGCTGCGACCGGGGTCGCCATCGGAAGGGGAAGCACCATGCGTCATTTCCTCGGGCTCACGCTCGCCGTCGCCTTTGTTCTGCCGTCTGGCGCACACGCCCTGTCGCTGGAGAAGGGATTTCGCGCAGGGAAGCGCATCGCCCACGGCGAAGGTGCGACCAACTACCCGTCGGGTGTTGCCGTCGACCCCGGAACCGGAGACGTCTTCGTAATGGACCTGCTCCACAACAAGGTGCAGCGTTTCAGTGCGGACGGCGTCTACAAGAACGAGTGGTTCTCGCGACAGGGCCTGGGCCTCGCCGTGGACCCGACCACCCACAATGTCTGGGTCGCGATGTGGACCAAGCACGAGGTCCATCTCTACTCGCCCACGGGTGAGCTGCTGAAGTCACTGGGGACTGGGAAGAAGGGCTCGGGAGACGGCGAGTTCGACCGGCCACATGACGTCTCGGTGGACCCAACCACCGGGGAGCTCTACGTGCTCGATACCTTCAACGAGAGGGTGCAGGTGTTCACCCGGGACGGCGACTTCGTCCGGGCCTTCGAGGGACCCTTCATCCAGCCATTTGGGATCGCGGTGCATCCCGAGGGAAAGTGGCTGGTCATCGCCAACACCGCGAATCGAGAACTCATCAAGATGTCCCTGCAGGGAGAGATCCTGGATCGATGGAAGCGTCCAGGGTCCCAGCCAGGGGAGTTCCGATGGCCGCGCAACGTCTCCGTCGATCGGGAGGGCCACATCTACCTCGCGGATACGGACAACGAGCGAGCGCAGGAACTCGATGAGAACGGCAACTTCGTGCGGTTCATCCAGGGCCCCAATGACCGGAAGCACGGCTCCTTCCACCCGCGGGCCATCGACGTGAACCCCAGCGATGGCACGGTCTACGCCTGCGCGGCCTACGCCTCGCGGATCGATCGGTTCGATGCCGACGGCGCCTACATGCAGAGCTTTGGGCACCATGAGAAGGATGGTCCCTACTTCAATGCCGTGAAGGACCTCGCGGTGTCTCCGATCTCGGGCGACATCTTCGTCTCCGACTGGATGGACCATCGGATCAAGGTCTTCGACAGTGCCGGGGAGTACAAGTACGACCTCGATGGCTGGGTCGAACCCCAGACCGACCATGAGGGCAACGTGCTGTCGGCAGAGTGGCGTGCGGACCCGGTCAACGGGATGTGGGCGAGCAAGGAGCATCAAGCCTTCCCCGGCGCGCTCGAATTCGATGCGGACGGTCTCCTCTGGTGGAACCGCGGCTCCATGCACTATGACGACGACCCGCGTCCCCAGGCGGACTGGATCGTGCGGCGGATGACCACGAAGGGCAGCCTGAAGAAGGGCTTCGGGCACGATGACTTTCCGCGGAACGCGCGGATGCGAGGCCTGACGGTCGACAAGAACACCGAGCATGTCTACATCGCGAACTCCTACATGAACACGGTGATGAAGTTCACCTTCGACGGAGAGCTGGTCTGGCAGACCGGCACGAAGGGCAGCGGAGAGGGACAGTTCAACTTCCCGGTAGGCATCTCGGTGGACCCACGGAATCACGACCTCCTCGTCGTCGACGCGCGCAACAACCGCATCGTTCGCCTCGGTTCGGACGGGGTGTGGAAGGCCAGCTTCGGGGAGAAGGGGACGGCGCCAGGTCAGTTCCGGTTCAGTGACTTCAGCCAGCTTGCGGTCGATGCGGCCGGGTTGATCTGGATTGCGGATTCGATGAACCACCGGGTCCAGGCCGTCGGGCCGGACGGGGCCCCGCAGCTCCAGCATGGCGAGCACGGCTTCGGCGGCTGGGGCAAGTACAGCGGCGTGAGTGGTCTTCACGTCGACGGAGACCGCCTTTACATCGTGGACAACGGCGGACACGAGTTCGAGGTGTGGAAGATTCTCCGCTGAACCTCACGCGCGTCGCCCGCTCGCGTCGCGGCTGGGCCACGCGACGCCGCGGCTACCAGCTCACATGAACTGCGTGTGCCCAATCAGTGGGCCTCCCCGCTCCGCAGCGCAGTTCGAGCCGCCCGTTCTCGTCCTTGGCGGCATGGGGCCCGCGGGGGCGCAGCCCCTCGGCGAGCCGCTTCCCCTCGTCGAGGAACAGCCATGCGGCCCGGGGACCGTCCGCCACGATCGCCTCTGCGGGGGCTCCGAGACGAGGCATGGTGCCGAGCGGCTCGACGGCGGTGCCCGGGCGCCAGCGGTACAGCGCACCGCCCGGTGTCTCGCGATTCGAATGTGCACCGACGAGCAGCAGCATCGCCCCATCCGTTCCAGGTCCCAGGTCCCGGACACCACGACCGCCGAGGTCGAGTGCCCATGCAGCGGTGACGACGTCCGTCAGCGGCGCTCGTGCACGGAGTGCTGCCGGGTCGGCGGCGAATACGATCGCGCGCTCCGCGACGAGCGGTGCGCGCAGGCCGAACAGGAGGCGACCGGCGCCGGCCCATCCGAGGCCTTCGACGTCGAAGGCGTGCCCCTCCTCCATCCCAGAGGCGTCGCTGGGGAGCCTGCACTCCGGACAGGCCGCGTGGATGGCTGCCATGAGCGGCGCCAGCGCGTCGGGTTGCCTCCCGGGGCGCAGCTCGACGGTGGCGAGGTCGAGGGTCCATTCCGGTCCGCCGACATAGCGCGCGACGGCCCCGCGCTTGCCCACCTTGCCCTTGTGCCGGCTGCGTCCCAGACCGCCAGAGACCCAGAGACCTCCCTCATCGTCTACGGCCAGCCCCTCTGCATCCTTGACGTCCACAGCAGGGAACGACTGCCGGACCGGGGGTGTGCCGGGTGACCATGCGAAGACATTGCCGTCGAGGTCATCATCCACGATCAGGATCCCGCCATCGACGGCCCGGGCGGCTCCGGAAGGTTCACAGAGGCCGGGCAGGAGAATGGGAGCCCCGTCTACCTGGAGCGCTGGCGGCAGCTCCCCGATCCGCCGTGCTGGCGGCGCAGCAGCATCGGCCCGGGCCCCGGCCGGACGGGTCCCCGGGTCCGCCCCATCTGGGAGGGATGCTTCCGGTTCCGTGGATGCACAGGCGAAGATGATGGGGAGCAGCAGCACGAGCGAGATGCCCCTGGGCAGGGTCCGACGTACAGTGTCGCACACGCCTGGGGGACGGGGAATCCGCGGGGGAGGCTGGTGGTCGAGCGGGGGTTCACAGCTCCCACGCCGCGGGAACGAGCAGCCCGAGCCGCAACAGTCCGTCCCGTTCGTCGGCGTCGAGCCCAAGGTCCGCCATCATGGAGGGGGCAGTCGCCATGGCGAGCGCGTTGGCGGCGGCAGTGCTCAGCTGAACCACATCGACCTCACCGTCTGGCGCGCGGCGGATGGCGAGGTCCATCGGTTCGTCGAGTGGTCCGATGGCCGCGTCCACGGCAGCAGGCTCGGTCGTGACGCCATGCTCCACCCGGACCAGCGTGACGCCAGTGGCCGTCGTAACCATGTCTCCTGCGGCACGAACGGAGCCGAGGGTGGCCTGTCCTGCCTCCCCGGGGACAGCGTGCGTGACCGCGGCTTCGAACGTGGCCTGGTCGACCCATTGTCTGGGCTCGTTCGCAGACGCCAGGAAGCGTGCGAAGCGCTGGCCGATGGGTGCGCGCTCCGTGCGTGTATTCATGTGCGCGAACTCGCTCACGATGTCAGACGCCTCGTCTCCCATCAGGGCCCACGTCGCGGGCAGGGCACTGCGGATCCCTGCAGCGAGCTGATCCTCGGCGATCCCCAGTCCTCCGGGAAGCGGGTACCCCACCCCGAAGACCTCGCCGGGGGCGGGCAGGACCCAGTCGGCATGGAGGAGCCGGTACCGATCGATGCAGGATGCGATGCCACCCTGGTCGGGGGAGGCCGCCAGCGCGTCGGCGAGGCGGGAGAGCTCTTCGGAGAGCTCTCCTTCTGCGTCTGCCTCCAGGCAGAGCAGTCGCCAGCCGAGATCCTGGGCGATCCAGCGTTCCCG
>JAYYRS010000413.1:0-17968 GCA_036126975.1 Myxococcota bacterium | reverse complement strand
GCCTCCGACCACCGAGGCCAGCAGCCATGCGGCCTGGACCCGCCGCCGACCCAGAACCAGCCATCCGACCGTTCCGGCGGCGGCGACCCCCATCGCGATGGGGCCTGCGAGGCTCCAGGTGAGCGCTTCGGGGTAGTTGGGCCACGTGGTGGAGAGCACGTCCATGGCGTTGGCCATCCGGCGCCAGATGGACGAGCTCGGGCCCCGCACGCCGGCCTCCGCGAGCACGTAGCGCTCGAGGTGCAGGGTCAACCACCACCGGTCCATGAAGGACCATCCCAGGCCCCCGGCGATCCCGACGCCCACGAGTCCCCGGATGGCCGTGCCTCGCTGTCGTCGCAGGAACAGTCTCCCCAATGGGACGAGACCCACAAGGATGGCGGGACCGATGACGGCGACGAGGCATTCGAGTCCGTCTCCCACTGATTCGCCCCAGCGGGGCGTGAGGGCGAGTGCGATGCCGGCGGCGGCAGACCAGCCCCATCGCGACAGCCCGTCGCTGCGGTGCAGGAGCCAGAGGCCGAGCGCCACTCCGAGCATGTTTCCCAGCGCGGGTACGCCCACCACCACGCCTTGATGCACAGCGGGGAGTGCACCGAGCAGGAGGGCCCCGGAGAGACCGGCGGCGCGGGAGTCTGCGCATCTGCGCCCGAGGTCGTAGACCACCAGGAGCAGCAACCAGAGCAGCACGATGGGTCCCAATCGGACGGTCCAGAAGCCGATTCCGAGCAGCGTCGCAGGGATCGCGGCCAGCACGAAGTGCAGGGGCGTTGCCGTGCGGTAGGAACGCGTCCGCTCGGGTGAGTTCGCGAAGGCCGAGTCGAACAGCTCTCTCGCTCCGACGCCCGGGCGGTCGATCGGCACGACCTCGGCCAATGGCAGATCGACGGCCTTGCGAAGTCCCCGGAACACCATGGCGTGCAGGACCAGGGACTGGTCATGATCATGGAAGGTCTTCTCGGGAGCGGGCTCCCTGTGGAGCCTTCCTGCAGCAACTCCGAGGTGGGCGAGCAGCAGAACGACCAGTGCAATCGTCACGGCTCTCGGAGAGAGATCGCGTCTGGTTCGGCGGTTCTGGGAGCTGCGGGGCACGAGGGTCCGGGTAGGCGGAGCAGGAACCGTAGCGCGCGACGGCGGAGCGGGGAGGAGTGCGCCGCCCGTATGGCGCTCAATCCGTCTGGCGCTGGACGAAGGCGGGTGTGTGGTTTCCCGTCGCGGTGCTCTGGCCTGGCAGCCAGACCGGTGCGAACGAGCCATCCCGACCAGCAGCGGCCTCGGCGAGGTTCACGCCTGCTACCCAGATCTGGGCCGTCTCGCTGGTCTGCAAGGCGTAGGGGCGTCGGCTGGAGTACGCCAGCCAGCCGATGTCCCCGACGATGGGGCCCCATCGCGGCCAGGAGTTGGTCACGTTGGGGAGGCCGTTGGCTGTCGCAAGCACCATCGGCGGCCCCCCCGTCCGGGGCATCAGCATGAGCTCCGCCGTTGGCTCGGCGTAGGCATCCGCGGACGAGGTATTTCGCGTGAATGCAACCCAACTGCTGTCAGGTGCGAACGTCGGGTAGTAGTAGTTGTGCCCGGGGGGAGCTGCGGCCAGAAGGGTGTCCGGGCCCCAGGTGTCGCCCGGCAGGACCTCCAGCATTCGGAGGTCGCAGTCCGCGACCAGCCAGTCATCGGCGTTGCTCGCACCCGCACAGGAGCTGTACGCCACCCAGCGACCGTCGGGCGACCACGTGGGATGGCTCGCGTAGCCCGTCGTGGGCACGAGGCCGATGTTCACGTCTGTGATGAGGTCATCGAGATAGAGGGAACCATAGGCGGTCCGAACCATCCGGGTACCCGTCGGGTCGAGCGCGCTGAACGACTGCGTCCTGCCGCCGCCGGCCAGGGTCGTGAGCGGGTCGGCGTCATCCGCAACGGTGGAGGCTCCGTAGCCGCCGCTCCCCACGGCCACCGTCAGCAGGCCGGGGTTCGACAGGTTCACGGAATGACAGCCGACGCACTGGCCGGTGGTGGACCGATCCATCCAGGGTTCGGCGGTCTCGGCGCCGACGTCTACCTGCCAGAGCCCCTCGGCCTGGGGTGTCCAGTAGAAGACCGCGCCCTGGGCTCCCCACCAGGCCGTCTGCAGGGCCGTGGCCCATGGTGAACCACACAGCCCGTCCGTGAGGGTGCCGGTCGTTCCATCCCAGGTGCCCCCGAGCACCGTCATGTCGATCCGGGTCCCGGAATCCGGGTCGGCGACCGCCCACCAGGCATCGCCATCGGGCGTCCATGCGGTCGCGGTGGTGATGGCACGAAGCGTGATGTAGGTGGTCTCGAAGGTGACGACGAAGATGTCCTGGCCGTCGTCTCCGAGCCACTGCACTTCGGGCGAGAAGAAGTCGGCAGGGATGAGGCTGCCATCGAGTGGGTACAGCACGAAGGGAGCGCAGTCGGCTTCGAGCCGGGGCGTGCTGGCGCCCACGGCGGTCTCGATGGCAGCATCCCCCGTGAGGTCAATGACCGCTTCCAGGAAGGTCTCGATCGAACACTCGGCGGAGAGGCCTTCCCAGGTGACGGTAGCCGTGACGGGTCCGGCTCCGCGCGGCGGCGCCGTGTAGGTGCCGGACGCGATGCGGCCGCCGGGTCCCGCCGTCAGCTCCCACTGCGCGTCCAGGGTCACGTCCTGGGATCGTCCATCCGACCAGGTGCCGATCGCGGTGATGCCCGTGCTCGCGGGGGCGTCCCAGTCCGAGTCCACCCTGCTGTCGGAGAAGGCACAGTCCAGGGCGGCCGGGACCGGCCCCGTATCCGCGTCCGTGTCTCCCGTGCCGCCGCCACCGTCACTGCCGCCAGCGGTCGCTTGTCCCAGGCCGGTGTCCGTGGCGGCAGACCCGCTGCCCGGTTCCGGTGGCTCGCGCTTGTCTGACGTCTCCGATGGATCACATGCGACCAGGAGCGAGGAGATCAGGATGGCGGACAGACAGAGGATGTGGCCCATGGGACGATGCTACCAGGGCTCCCTTCGGAAGGCGCGGTGTAGGCTCGCGGTCTGCCTCGCTCCGGAGACTCCATGTCCGATCTCCAACACCACATCCTTCTCGGTCGTCGGCATCTCGCCGGCAATGGGGGTCTGGGCCGGTATGTCTTCCTTCCGGGAGACCGTTCCCGCGCGGCGTCGATCGCGAGCGACTTCGATGATGTCGTTGTCGTGGACAATCCCCGCGGGTTGACTGCACACCTCGGCACCCTCACCATGGATGGGGCGAGCGTGGATGTGCTCGCCATCTCCTCGGGGATGGGTACGGCCTCCACGGAGATCGTCCTCCATGAGCTGATCGAAGCCGGTGCCCGGCGCGTCGTGCGCGTCGGCTCCTGCGGAGCCATGGATCCGAACCTTCGCCCGGGTCAGGTGGCCATCCTCAGTGGCGCCGTCAGGGATGAGCTGGCGAGCCGCCACATCGCACCGCTGGAGTTCCCGGCGGTCTCCCACCCGACCGCCGTGCGGAGCATGCACCTCGGTGCGCAGACCGCGGGACTGGCGCAGGAGGCATTCGTTGGAATCGGTCACACGAAGGCCAGCCTGTAGGCGCGCGAGTTCGGCCACGGGCCCCGGGGCGAGGAGAACAAGGCCTATGGGCACCTGCTCTCCCGCGCGGGTGCCATCGCGTCCGACATGGAGGCAGCGATGCTGTTCGTCCGGGCGAGTGCCGCGTCCGCGGGACGAGCGAGTCCGGTCGGGGCGGGCAACGCTGCGGTCCCCGTGCAGGCCGCGTGCGTCCTGGGCGTATACGGCGGCGATGACTCGGACATGCGGCTCGACCCCGACATGTGCCGGCTCGCAGACCAGCGGGCCATCGCCGTGGCGGAACACGGCGTCATCGCGTGGGCGCGGGCAGACGGTGTGATCTGACCCAGGGTCGACGAGTGCGTGCAGTCGGGTAGGGCGGAACATGGAAGGAGTGCCCCGCGATCGTCCGGTCCTGCTCGCTGGCGCCACGGGTGCCGTGGGACGGGCACTGGTGCCGGTGTTGCAGGCGTCCGGGTGGAGGGTGCGCGGCGCATCGCGTGATCCGGAGCGTGCCCGGGCGGGGGCAACAGCGCTCGACTGGGTTCGGCTGGACGTGGACATCCCCGCCACGATGGCTCCGGCGCTGGATGGATGTGGGGCGGCATTCTTCCTCGTACACGGGATGAGCGACGGACCTGGTTTTGTGGAGCGGGAGCGCGCTGCTGCGGAGGCATTCGCGGCGGCGGCGGCCGATGCTGGCCTTGCCCGGATCGTCTACCTGGGGGGGATGGTTCCGGAGGGGGTCCCCTCCGACCATCTCCGGTCCCGACTCGAGACGGGGCGCATCCTCCGGGAGGGGGCGGTGCCCTGTGTGGAGCTCCGCGCTGGCATGGTGGTCGGCCCGGGCAGCGTGAGCTGGCAGATCGTCCGGGACATCGCCGTGCGGCTGCCGGTGCAGATCCTGCCCGCGTGGCTGGAGAGCCGGTCGCAACCCGTGGCGCTCGCGGATGTCTGTCAGGTGCTGGTCACGGCCCTGGGGCTGCCGCTCGAGGGAGACGCCGTGGCGCTGGATGTCCCTGGTCCGGAGACACTGCGAGCGGGCGAGATCCTGCAGCGCGTGGGTGACGTCCTGGGGCGGCGCCCGGTCCAGCTGCGGGTGCCGCTCATGTCGCCCGGGCTGTCTGCCCACTGGCTGCGGCTCGTCACGCGCGCCGACCCCAGGGTCTCTGCAGCGCTGGTTCATGGTCTGGCACACGACCTGGTGGCCGCGGACGACGGCATCTGGTCGCTGCTGCCCGGGCATCGTCGGACAGCCTTCGACGATGCGGTCCGGGACGCGCTCGAGGCGGAGGAGCGGACGGTGTCAGCGCGTGCGAGACGCATGGAGCGACTCATCCATCGCGCGGCGAAGCTGGCGGGCCGGTGACGGCGCCTCGCCCAGGCAGGAGGGCGCCGTTCCCGCGATGCATGGGGTGAAGCCGCGGTCCAGGTCGAGATGGAGCCTGCGCCTCAGAGCTCGCCGTCCATCCAGGCGGCCCGTGCGAGCAGCCATTGCTCCAGGTAGGCGACCTCCTCGGCATGGCTGTCGCGGTCCTCGGCGCCCTCATCGTTGGGCCAGACGTACTCGCCGAGCACGGGCCAACGAGCGAAGTTCGCGTCCACGGCTGGCGCCAGCACCTGCCGAGCAGACGCGATCTCGGCCTGCAGGGAAGCGTCCGACCAGGGCCCTGCCCGGTGGGCGCGCCATCGCTCCGCGCGAAGCGTCTGGAAGTCCGGAGACGCCAGCAGCGCCTCGTACCAGCAGAAACCCGCGCGATTGTCGGCGGGGAATTCCGGATTGTCGTAGTGCCACCCGGCGGTCTCCCAGGCCTCGAAGTAGTCGGCATTCCCCAGAGCACCATTGAAATCCCAGACGGGACCCATGCCCAGCGTCCCGCCCGGAGAAAGCGTGATGAAGGTGCTCAGCACATAGGCATCGACGTTGCGTGCCAGCTCGACCAGCAGCATGTGGTCGACGAAGCTGTCGAGATCGACGGGTCCATGGTCACCGTCGAGGAGTGCGGCCTCCGCGGCATCGAGCCGTGTGTCGATGGTTCCGACCGAGTCCGGCCACTCGACCGTAAGGAAGTCTCTGCAACGTGCGGTCTCAAGGAGCGGATCGTCATCCTCCTCTTCGACCCAGTCGCGCTTCAGAAGTGCACCTCCATCGGGGAGATCCACCCGGTCGGGTCCGCGTTTGACCTTCTCCATGAGCACGTAGATTCCCCGATAATCCCCGTTCAGTTCCAGCTCGACGAAGGCCGTTCGCGCTGCGTACCGGTCGATGGCCCGAAAGAGGCTGTACGCGAGGTGGTTTCGCATCAACGTCTTGTCGGAGTACGGGCCCTGCAGGACCCAGTCCTCTTCGGCAGGCATCCCGAGGAGGGATACGTCTGCGTCTGCGTCGTTCGCGTCCCACGTCTCGAGCGCGAACGACTTCTTGTCGTACTGGGTGGAGCTGTTCCCCCGGACATGGATTCCCGCTCGGCCTCCATGCAGCATCTGACCGTCGCGGGTGATTTCGAGCGATGCGGGCTGCCAATCGCGAACCCACGGCTCGTCACCCGGGTCGATGTCATCATCGACGGAGATCGAGACCCTGGGCAGGGTGCCGGTGGCAGGGAATCCGGTATCGGGGGCACCGGAATCCGACGCCCCGTCATCGCCGGTCTGCTTCGCGCTGCCGGAGGAGCAGCCGGCGAGCAGGAGAAGGGCGGTGAAGGTGTGATGGAGCATGGATCCACAGTAGCCGCTCAGCGAGCAGCCGCATCCCTGGTAATGTCACGGCACGCATCTCCTTCCCCGAGGCTTCCATGGGCAAGCTCGCCATCACGGTCGACGGTCTGCAGTTCAAGAATCCCTTCGTCATCGGCTCCGGTCCGCCGAGCACCAATGCCAAGATCATGCGGAAGGCGTTCACGGCCGGTTGGGGTGGCGTGGTCGCGAAGACCTGCAGCCTGACCGACACCGAGGTCCACAATGTCCAGCCTCGCTACGGAAAGCTCCGCAGCAAGTCGAAGGACAATGTCGGATTCCAGAACATCGAGCTGATCTCCGACGCGACATTCGAAGACTGGGAGCGGTGGTTCAGGGAGACCAAGGATGCACATCCCGAGGGGATCCTCATCGGCTCCATCATGGAGTCCTTCGACAAGGGACGGTGGCAGGAGCTGGCCGGGCGATGCCTGGAGTCGGGTTGTGACGCGCTCGAGCTGAACTTCTCCTGCCCGCACGGACATCCCGAGAAGGGCATGGGTGCGGCGATGGGCCAGGACCCGGAGCGCGTCGAGACGGTGACCCGCTGGGTCGTGGAGGCGGCCGGGGGCAAGCCGGTCTGGTGCAAGATGACCCCGAACATCACGGACATCACCCAGCCGGCGGGGGCTGCGCGCCGCGCTGGAGCCAACGGAGTCAGCGCCATCAACACGATTCTCGCGTGCATCGGGGTCAACCTGAAGACGCTGCGGCCGCAGCCCACCGTCGAGGGCCACAGCACCTACGGGGGGTACTCCTACCTCGCCGTAAAGCCCATCGCGCTCCGGATGGTGTCGGAGATCGCGCGTGCGGAGCCGGGCTTCTCCATCTCGGGGATCGGAGGCGTCACCTGCGCGGGAGATGCCATCGAGCACATGCTCGTGGGTGCGAACACCGTGCAGAGCTGCACCGGCCCGATGCTTCAGGGCTTCGGCATGGTTCAGGAGCTGATCGAAGGCACCGAAGCGTTCATGGAACAGCACGGTTTCGAGTCGGTCGCGGACTTCGTGGGTGCATCGCTGCCGTACTTCACGACCCACCATCATCTCGTTGACCTGCAGGCCGACAAGCGGGCGCGCCGCGCGGCTGCCAAGGCAGCGGCGAGCGCGGCCGAGGTCAACCGGGATCAGGACTGGGGCAAGGGGAGCATCACCGACCAGACCCGCAACCTCGTGAGCAACGAAGAGGTCTGACGGAGGCGGGGCCGGAGGCCCACGGTTGTGGTCGGGCCCGCATGAGGCGATACGCTCCCGACCTCAGCCCCGGGGTCGCCCATGCTTGCCGTACTCGCATTCGCCGTCGCCGCATCCGCAACCGAGTGGCAGCAACCACCCGCCGAGGTCATGCGGGTGCTGCATGCGCCGCCGCTTCCGTGGGTCTGGACCGACCCGACGGGGGAACACATGCTCCTGGCGGATCCCGTCACGTACCCACCGCTCATGGAGTACGCTGCGGGTTGGCACGAGCTCGCGGGGACCCGGGTGAGTCCGCTGCACGGCGGGGTGCATGGACGGCATGGGGGAACCTCACCGCGGCTTGTGGCCGTCGACAGCGGGGCGGAGCTCCCCCTCGCACTGCCGGCGGGTGCCGAGGTCCATCGGGTGGCCTGGACCGTCGATGGCGACCGCTTCGCACTCACCGTGTCCGAGGACGACCACTTCAGCCTGTGGGTGGGAGACAGCTCCGGTGCCCTCGCCCAAATCGAGGGCGTCTCCGTCCAGCCGCTCGTGAACGGTGCCGTGCGATGGATGCCCGATCAGAAAAGGCTGCTGGTCCTGCAGATCCCACCGGATCGCGGCCCCGCGCCCTCCTCATCCGCCGTGCCGCCGGGGCCCGCGGTCCTGGAAGGAGCTGGTGCCTCGGCCCGCTCCACCTACGAGGCGCGCAACCTCTTGAAGACCGCGCATGATGATGCGTTGTTCTCACACTTCATGACCTCCGAGCCCGTCCTGGTCGACCCGCAGAAGGGACAGCGGACGCAGCTTGGAGCCCCAGCGCCCTACACGATGCTCCGGCCGTCACCCAGCGGGAAGTACCTCTTGGTGGAATATCTGGTGGGTGAGTGGTCCCATGCGGTGGGGTGGTGGCGATTCGCGACGGAGCTCGAGGTGTGGGACAGGAAGGGCAGCAAGGTCGCCACGGTGGCCTCCCTGCCGCTCGCGGACCAGGTCCCCATCCACGGCGTCGCGGAGGGGCCCCGGCAGGTGGGTTGGCAGGCGACTGCCCGACACACGCTCCACTGGGTGGAGGCGCTCGATGGGGGAGATCCCCTGGCGGAGGTCCCAAACCGTGACCGGATGATGCGACTCGAGGCTCCATTCTCCGGACCACCGGAGGAGGTGTGGAAGGCGACGCATCGGATCGTCGGGGCCGCGTGGGCCGCGGATGGCCGCACGATGATGGTCACTGAACGGGAGCGCATGAAGCGCTGGCGGACGACCTGGCTGCTGGACGTCCGCAGTGGCGCGGCGCGGAAGTGGTTCGAGCTCAACGAGAAGGACCGGTACAGCTCGCCGGGAAGTCCGGAGCAGCGACAGCTCGACAACGGCGCCTGGGTAATGCACCAGGACGGCGATTCCGTGTACTTCAGCGGGAGTGGTGCTTCACCAGACGGGGACCGCCCCTTCCTCGACCTTCGCAGCATGGCGACCGGAGAGACCCGACGGTTGTTCCGCTGCGCCCCAGACCGATACGAGCGCTTCATCGGCTTCGCAGGGGATGGGTCCCGCCTCATCATCCGGTCGGAGTCACCCACGGACGTGCCGAACTACCTGCTCGCCGCCCCTGCCGGGGCTGTCGCAGGGAAGGATGGGGAAGCGGAGCAGGAATGGACGATGACGCCCATCACGCAGTTCGAGGACCCAAGCCCGGAACTCCGGCAGATCAAGAAGCAGCTCGTGACCTATGAGCGGGAGGATGGCGTTCCGCTTTCCTTCCAGCTGTACCTCCCGCCCGGACACACAGAGGGAGAACGTCTGCCGACGGTCGTGTACGCGTACCCGCTGGAGTACTCCGATGCTTCCACCGCCGGTCAGGTCCGGGGTTCCACACGCACCTTCGACCGCATGCGGGGTCCGTCCCACATGTTCTTCCTCCTGCAGGGCTATGCGGTGCTCGACCGGACCGCGATGCCCATGGTCGGTGATCCCGAGACCGTCTACGACACCTTCGTTCCGCAGCTCGTCGCCGATGCAGAGGCCGCGGTCACGAAGGCCGTCGAGATGGGGGTCGCCGACCCAGACCGGATCGGTGTGATCGGGCATTCCCACGGTGGGCTGATGGTCGCCAACCTCCTGGCCCATACCGACCTGTTCCAGGCGGGCATCGCGCGAAGCGGGTCCTACAACAAGACGAACCAGCCCTTTGGCTTCCAGTCCGAGCGGCGTTCCCTGTTCGAGGCCCAGGCGCAGTCCATCGCGCTCTCGCCGACATTCTATGCAGACCAGATCGATGAACCGGTCCTTGTCATCCATGGAGCGGCCGACTCGAATCCCGGTACGCTGACGTTCCAGTCGGAGGTCTTCTTCGAGGGCGTCCGGGGGTCGGGCGGCACGGCACGGCTCGTGCTCCTGCCGTTCGAGGACCACGGCTATCGCGCGAAGGAGAGCGTTGAGCATGTCCTCTGGGAGCAGCTTCGCTGGTTCGACACGCACTTGAAGGCCCCCGGGGCGGACGCGAACTGAACGCGAGAGCTCCAGCGGGGGCCGGAGGGGCAGGCGCTCCCCGGCGCACCGTCGCGGCGTGGCACCGCGGGCGGCGTGCGGGAGCACAGTCGGAATCGGGTCCCTGTGGCGGTGCTGCACCAATCCGTGAGCACGAGGAGTTGTGGACCCTCGAGTCATGAGCCGATAGCCGCCCTGTCAACCGAACCCCGCGGATCTCCGCCAGATTCGTCGCTTGATTGGAGTCCTCATGCGCCCCCTGCTGCCACTTCTCTTCCTCTCCCTCGCCGCCGCCTGTGGTGAAGATCCTCCCGCCGCTCCCGCGGATGCTCCGCCTGCAAACCCGACGCCTGCAGCGGGAGAAGAGGCGGATGCGGAGCAGGGCTACCAGCCTGTGCAGGCGCCGCTGGAGGGAGAGGCGCGCAATGCTTTGCTGCTTTCCCAGGCCTGGTTCTACAAGGAGGGTGGGCGACCGAAGCCTGGCCCTGCGCGGCTCCAGATCTGGCGCGAAGGAGAAGCAGGCTGGGAGGCAAGCCTGCTGGAGGACGGAGAATCCAACGTCTTCCACAAGACGATCATCACCGGGGAGCGCGAGCTGGTCACCATCGGTGCCGAGGGCGCCCACCTCAAGCGCTGGACGTTCGCTGACGGCAAGTGGGGAAGCGAGACGCTCTGGACCAAGTCGTGGGGCGGAAAGTTCAACCGCCTCCGCGACATCGAGATCGGAGATGTGGATGGTGACGGCGAAGATGAGTGGGTCATTGCCACCCACGATGCCGGTGTGGTCGCCGTGGGCGATTGGGAAGATGGAAAGCTGACGATGACCGAGCTGGATCAGCGGGCGGACACGTTCGTCCACGAAATCGAGATCGGCGACATCGATGGTGATGGAAAGCTCGAGTTCTTCGCCACTCCGTCGGACCGGAACAAGGCCAACGCGAGCCAGCCTGGCTACATCGTGTTGTACAAGCATGACGGCACGACCTACCAGCGCACCGAGGTCGACGGTGGGGAACACACCCACGCCAAGGAGATCCTCGCGACCGACATCGAGGGAGATGGCACCGCGGAGTTCATGAGCGTGCTGGAGGCCGAGACGGGCCCGAACAAGGAGATCAAGGAACCCGTCAAGATCCGGCTCTACAAGCCCAAGCCGGATGGCACCTTCGCCCACGAGGACATCGCAAAGATCGACGATCGCCAGACCCGATTCATTCTGGCGGCCGACTTCGATGGTGATGGTCGGAAGGAGCTTGTCGCTGCAGCCATGAAGACGGGCCTGTACTTCATCGACTCCCAGGTCGACGGTTCGGATACGACGTGGTCGATCAAGAAGTTCGATTCGGTCTCGTCCGGATTCGAGCACGCCACCGTTGCCCACGACATGGACGGCGACGGTACGCCAGAGCTCTACGTCGCGGCGGACGACCAGCGTGAACTCAAGCGCTACACCTGGAACGCCGAGAAGGGAACCTTCGACAAGAAGCTCCTGGGACGCCTCAATGAGTCGACGATCACATGGAACGTCGTGGGTGGACGACTGTAGGCCCACCCGCCTCGTCATCTCGTCCCCGGCCTGCGTTGCTGCAGCGCCGGGGTCGCTGTTTCGGGGCGTAGACGGCATCACGACGCAGGACCCGGAGCGAACAAGTCCCTGATGGCCCCGTTCACCCTCCCGCGGACCGGAACCGTGCTGCGCAATCGGACCGTCCTGGCTGCCATGACCAACAAGCAGTCCGCTGCGGATGGCACCCTGTCAGACGACGAAATTGGCTGGTTGCTGCGCCGAGCCGAGGGTGGGTTTGGCGTGGTGACGACGGCGGCCACGCACGTTCATCCGAGCGGGCAGGGCTGGCCAGGGGAAATGGGGGTCTGGGGAGACCACCACCTCCCGGGTCTGGGCCGACTCGCCGCGGGTCTTCGCGCACGGGGGGCATCGAGCCTTGCGCAGATCTTCCACGGAGGCCTGCGTGCGCCGCGCGCCCTCACGGGTCAGCAGCCGGTCTCCGCAAGCCGGAACGAGGGAAAGGAGGGCGCGGAGGCGTCTCGCGCGCTGACCCATGTCGAGGTGGAAGCGCTGGTCGAATCCTTCTCCCTTGCGGCGTCTCGCTGTGAACAGGCGGGCTTCGACGGGGTTGAGGTGCATGGCGCCCACGGGTACCTGATCTGCCAGTTTCTCGGTACGCGCACCAACCGCCGAACGGACTGCTGGGGTGGAGATCTGGCAGGGCGTTCGCGGTTCCTCTGCGAAATCATTCGCGCAATCCGCGCCCGGACACGGCCAGACTTCCTCGTCTGGGTCCGCATCTCTCCGCAGCTTCATGCGATGGGTGTGTCGCTCGAGGACTCCCTTTTGCTGGCAGCGCAGATGGCCGAGATGGAGGTCGATGCGCTCCACATCTCCTGCTGGGACGCTTTTGCCGGTGCCCCGGACGAGCCGGACGATCCGCGAACGCTGACCCGCCGTTTCCGGGACGTGCTGCCCGAGGGCTTCCCGCTGGTGTCGACCGGAGGGGTCTGGACACGCGACGACGCCTCGTTCGTGCTGGGAGAGGGAGCGGATCTGGTGGGCGTTGCGCGCGCAGGGATCGGACACCCCGACTGGCCTCGTCTGCTGGACGCGGGCGCGGGAACCCCGGCGCGCCCTCCCTTCACGCCCGACCATCTCCGAGCGGCAGGTCTCAGCGATCCCTTCATCGAGTACATGCGCCGATGGGACGGCTTCGTGACCGATGAGACCCCATGACCGGATGACCGGCACCCGCAGCACCGACACCAGCATGCGTCCTGCGAGCCGCGTTCAGTCGACCTGCCATTCGGTGGTCTGGGGATGCATCCAGCGGCCGCGCCACAGGTCATCGCACCCTCGGGTATTGAGCACCCACATCGCTCTTGCGCGCTCGATGGTGAACAGTGGTCCGGCATGCACCCTGCGGACCCGCTGGAAGCATGCCTGGATGTCTGGGTCCGTGAACTGCAGGCGCCCGCTGCGGAGGGTGGCCCGGTAGCCCGGAGGAATCGGGCGGTCCCAGTGCCCGGGTCGCCAGCCCGGGGCGAATCGCACAGGAAGGCGGGCAAGCAAGGGATCCGTCAGCGCGTAGCGGTCGATGAGATGAACATGCGGTCCCGCGGTATATCCGTTGATGCCCACGGTTCTGTCTACCAGCACGGTGTCGCCGTGGTCATGGGTCTCCGGCCGGCCGGGCGCCTCCGGTGCCCGGCCCTGCTGCAGCATCGGCCACAGTCCTTGTGCCTGGAAGTAGAAGCCCCGCTCGTCTGCGATCCCCGTCTCGTCCCAGGAGACATCGGAGAAGGCCAGGCCCGTCCGGAGGGGAGACCGGTCCGTGGTCGCAGACAGGCCGACGGTGCCCATCACGATCAGGGTGGCCAGCACCGGCCGGGCCGGTGCGGTGCAGAGCGCGCGTCCGAGTCCGAGCGCGCCACAGAGCAGGGGGGCCGCGAGGAAGCGACCCGACATGAAGTCGCCGCCAATGCGCACGCAGTAGCCGATCCCGAGCAAGCCGCCAGCCGCGAGGGCGAGCGCGAGAGGGTCCCGCCGGGATGCCAGCAGGCCCGCGAGGGCCCCCAGTCCCAGAACCCCCAGCGTCGCCGGGTCCCAGCTCCAGGAGTTTGCGAGATACGCCACGCCCTGTGCCGTGCGGTCCGCTGCCGGGATCTGCTGGGCGAGCTTCGCGAGGGCGGTGTTGGGCAGTGGTTCGCCGAAGTAGAGGAGGCTGAAGAGAATCCAGATCCCCGGTATGACCGCGGATGGCAGGAGGGCGATGCCAGCACGGCCGCGGGTCGCGAGCATGCGCCACACCATCAGCGGCGCAACCAGGAGGACGGTGTCCAGACGGTTGAGCAGAAGCAGGCCGGCCAGGATCCCCACGGTCCGGTCCTTCTGTCGACCTGCGGCGGCAGAGACGCCGACAAGCAGCAGGTGCGTGAGCGCATTCTCAAGGCCAGAGGTGGAGAAGTCGATGAACGCCTTGCTCGCTCCGAGAGCGCCGAGTCCGGCGAACGCAGCCCACGGATCCGGCACCGCTCGAGCCGAGAAGAGCCAGATGAGCGCGGCTGAGCACAGCAGGCCGAGTGCGAGCGCGGACCAGAAGGGCTGGCCGGTCAGCGGGTGGAGTGCGGCGAGCAGCATGAGCCAGAGTGGATGCGTGCTCCCCTGGACCCGCTCCCCCACGTTCCACTCGAGACCGTGTCCAAGCCACAGGTGGTCGACGTGCCGGAACGTGATGTAGGCGTCGTCGCAGACCCAGGCGTCCTTGACCACGAGGCCCGCGACCGCAATGGCGGCTCCCCCCGCGACGAAGCGCCCTGTCCGTACCGCCAGCGTCAACGGCTACGTGACCGGCTTGTTCTTGCGGTTCCTTCGCTGGTCATCCGTGAAGACGACCTCCATCGATTCGGCCTGTCGGAGTGTGCGCTCGTCGAGTTTCCATCCGCTGAGAACACCCGATACGCGCATGATATCGGTGTTTGAAACATCAAAATCCTCGACGCTTTCTGTGCTGTCTTCGGGCGGCGCGGCGGGCGGCTGGATGAGCCCCCGGATGCGGTGGTTGGCCCCCACGAGCTGTCGCGTCAGGCTCGCGAGCAGGATCCGGCGGAGCGCGGTCCCGCGAGATGTCGGTTCGCTGAGGACCTTGCTGTACGTGGCGCGGTCGAGGGTTGCGATGATGCTCTCGCCGATCGCATGGCAGGAGGCAGATCGCGGTGAATTGTCGATGAGCGCCATGTGCCCGAACAGGGCGGGCGCCTCGATGACCGCGAGCTCCCGCAGCTTTCCCCGGGGGTCACGTCGCTGCACGCGAACGGCACCCTTCATCAGGAAATACATCGCGTCGCCGGCTTCCCCTTCCTCACAGAACGGGTCGTCGCCCTGCAGGCGCTGGATGCTCGCGCTCTGGAACACCGCCGCGAGCGACTGGGGGCTCACGCCCCGGGAAGGATGTGCGTCGAGGAGACGCTGTGCGTGGTCGAGGAGCGTAGCCATCAGGTGCCTCCCAGCAGGCGGGCCAGCCGTTGGCGAAGGGTCATGGGGGATGCCGCGTCCGGGGCCTGGTC
This sequence comes from Myxococcota bacterium, assembly GCA_036126975.1. GTDB lineage: Bacteria > Myxococcota_A > UBA796 > UBA796 > UBA2385 > JAYYRS01. Next base: position 2,947 of record JAYYRS010000413.1, on the reverse strand, counting down.
GGTTGGCTCCGCGGAGGACTCCGCCTTCCATGCCTGCTGGATGGACTGGTTCGTCTTCCGGATTCGCCGGGCAAGCGTTCCCAGGAGCTGTTGCTCGAGCCGGACCACGGCCGGGTTGGTGGCCGCCTGGTCCATCACCCTGCGGTCGATGAGCAGACATTCGCATGCCTCGGCCGCCACGACGGTCGCAGATCGTCGACCGCCCGGTACGAAGAGACCCTGCTCTCCCACGATCTCTCCGGGCCGGATCTCCCCGATCTCCCGGGTCTCCCCCCCTGCCTCGACGTTCGCGACGAGTCTCCCCTCGATCAGGAGCAGGGCGACGTCTGCCGGCGAGCCCTGGCGAAACACTTCGCTGCCGCGAGGAAACTGCACGGGCGGCGCGTGCACGATGAACTCCTCGAGGGAACGGCGCTGCACGTCCTTGAAGAGGTAGAGCGAATGGAGCTTGTCTACGACACTCATCGGGGACCGGGGAGGAGGTTCAGGAGGCGCGGCCAGGCCAGGCGGCGGCAATGGTCCATCCGCGGGCAGTGCGGTCGACCACCAGGACGGATGCAAAGTTCTGTCGGGGGACCGGAGTCGGGGCGGGGCCGAACGACCGGAGCAGCAGATCGATGGTCGGGTGGTGTCCGACGAGGGCGAGTGGCGCTTCGGCTCCAGCCTGGCCCTCGAGTGTGGCGACCAGCTGGTTCCAGTCGACCTCGACCTCGGGACTCTCTGGCCGCTCCAACCGCTCTGCGGCAGGAAAGACGAGCCCGATCTCGTCGGCGGTCTGTCGGGTCCGTCGAGTGGGCGTGTGGAGGATGCGCGTGGGGTGGATTCCCTGGTCGCGCATCCAGAGTGCGGCCTCGCGCGCCATGCGGTGTCCAGCACTGGTGAGGGCCGGGTTGGTCTCCCCCTTTCTCCGCTCACCGTGCCGGATGAAGATGATGCGCATCGGACCCCTGACGGACGCGGGTGCGGCCGGATCTGCACCGCGGTCGACCCGCCCGGTCGCCGGCCATGCGTGCGCAGAGTACGTCATTTGGCACCCTGGAGTCGCCATGCAGGACCTTCGTTCCCAGCTCGTTGCAAAGCTGGGTGCCACCCTTCCCCCTGAAGATGCGGCCGATGACCCCGTCACGGTTTCCGACCCGCTCGGGCCGTCAGGTCACCTCGACAGCCCATGGGTCTGCATGCTGCGCGAGCTCCTTCCCCTCGGTGGGGTGGCGCCCATGCCGCCCGATGCCAAGCTCGCCCGGTGTCAGCAGGTCACGGCGCAGGTGGTCAAGCTCCTCAAGAAATCAGGGCGAGCAGCGGATGCCAGGACCCTCGCGAAGTTGCGGGACGAATACGTCGCCCGCAGGGCCAAGGTCGCATGGGCGCGCGTGAAGAGACGGTTCTCCGAGCTTGGCGCATCGGAGAAGGCCTATCGAAGCCTCAAGCAGGGCAATGCAGATCCGGAGAGGATTCTCCGGAACATGGACCGCATGGATCGGGAGATGTTCGAGGGCGCTGGAGCGCGCCGGTTGCGAGAACTTCTCCTGCGTTGAACCGCAGGACATCTTCTGGTTCGGGCGTGCTACGAAGTGTGGATCTGGCGGATGGGATGGACCGACGATGCATGCCAATTGCCCAATAAGGAAATGATAATACTGGGTAGACGTTGCTGGCACGCTCCTTGCCAATCGGGTGACCGTCCCACGGAGGGACCCACCCGCAAGGAGGACAACCATGACTCGACCCACCCTCACCCGGAGCGCCCTCGCGCTGATCGCCATCGCTGGCTGCGGTGGCAAGGTGCCAGAAACCAGCCGTGTCGGAGAGGCCGATCCCGTCGTGCTCTCGTCAAGCGCTCTGCCGGATGCCATGCCAGCGCAAGATACGGGAGCGCCGGCCACTCCGGCCCCCATTGTGACCGAGGAGCTGACCGTGGCGGCGCCTCCCGCGGCTCCTGTCGTGGACGGAGTCGACATTGCCATCCGGATCGGGGAGAACCTGGTCGGGATCGCGAGCGTTGCGGGCGTCTCCGTCGAAGAACTCGCGGAGGCGAACGATCTGGACCCCAGGGAGCCCCTGCACCCCGGTCAGCACATCCGGATTCCCGTGTCGGGTGCCCTCGCTGCCGCATTTGCGGAAGCTCGTGATTTCGCGCGCGCAGGTCGGCTGGATACCTACGTCTCGGGACGCGGCGGCCTCGTCGGAGTCGAATCGCATGCGGTGCGGACGGGCGAGACGGCCTGGGAGATTGCGCGGGAGCGTGCCGGTGTTCCGGTCTGGGTCCTCTCCGCATTCAACGATGGAACGTCCCTCGACAGTCTCGGTATCGGTCAGCGGATCCGGTTCCCCGTGTTTGCGGACTCCGTGGCTGCGGCGGAGCCGGAGTCCAGCAGCGCAGATGCGCCGGTCACGATGGACCCGGCAGAACCCATCCACGAGTAGCAGGAGGTCTGCATCTGTCGGCAGGAGAGGGACCCCCCCGGTGATTCTCCTGCCGGCAGCCTGTTCGCTCGAAGCCTGCGACCGCGTCTCCAGGTGGGTGGGTGGGATCCGCCTCAGGAGCCCGGGCAGATACCGGGGTCGGTGAGGGCATACAGTGCGGCAAGCGGATCCGGGCTCCGTGCTTCGCAAGCTGCAGGATGTCGTCCGAAGCAGGCCTCACACGCACAGAAGCGGTCCATGCCGGTCTCATCGGGCATGCCTCCGCAGCTGGGGCTTCTCGCCCACAACAGCTCCCTCAGGTCAGCAGCATCGAAGGTCCAGCGGCGGATGTTGCCGCTTTCGTCCACGGTAAGGAGCCCGTCACCAGCAGCCGTGAGCAGGGCGGTGGGTGCATCCTGTTCTGGCGCAGCCCGGGCCCGGAGCACGAGCGCGCCGGGGGCGTCGGGGCGCCATACCTGGATCTCGACCTTGCCTCGGGTCAGGAGGGTCGTCCCGTCTTCAGAGATCCGGCAGGTGCGGGGCG
>JAYYRS010000412.1:0-3873 GCA_036126975.1 Myxococcota bacterium | reverse complement strand
GCCCAGGCGCCGTTTCCTGCACTGTTCGAGGAACTCGGGATCGACAACCCGTCGACGGCCGGAATCCAGGTGGTGACGACGCTCGACGAGGCGGTCCAGCGGGATGCCACCTATGCCCTCTGGCATCACCTCACGGAGGTGGGCGGGGTGCTTGAGGGGCTGACGGCCCGCGACCTCCGGCTGTCCGAGGAGAAGTCTCCGCAGCGGGATCCCGACAATCCACCCGTCGCCCGCGATTTCAGCGCAGCGACCGTCACCGGGCGCATGGACGGGGGGCTGGGACTGCGCCTGGACCTGGGGGGCGTGCCGTGCCTGGTCGATGAGGCGGCCCTCCGTCGCATGGCGTCCGTCCTCAAGCAGGCGGAGAAGGGAGAGCCCTGGAAGAAGGCCCGCATGGCAGACGTCCAGGCCCTCCAGGCGGCCCTGCCGGCCGGCACGGTCGTGTGGGTGAGCGTCGGTGAGGCGGGACGCTGCGACCTTGAGAAGCGTCCGCTGCTCCAGGGCGGTCTGCTCGTCCTCGACCAGGGGCGGGTTCGCGCCATGGTGGGCGGAAACGACAACCGGGACTTCAACCGGGCAGTCGACGCCCGGCGCCAGCTGGGTTCGACCTGGAAGCCGCTGGTGTACCACGCCGCAATGCAGCTTGGCTGGGCGCCGACCGATGCCCTCGACAATCGACAGGGCGTGTTCACCTTCGAGGGCACCTGGTACTACCCGCGGGCGGACCACGCACCCAACGACACGGTGTCCCTCGCATGGGCGGGCACGCGCTCGGAGAACCTGGCCAGCATCTGGTTGCTGGCCCACCTCCTCGATCGACTCGATGCGAACCAGTTCGCTGAGGTTGCAGGCCTCGTCGGGCTGACGAGACGCAAGGACGAGGAGCGCGGAGCGTGGATCCGTCGGATTCGGGACGATTGGGGAATCATCAGCGTCCCCTCGCGCTATCCGGAGCTCGGCTTCGTCGCCGCACGCCAGGACGTCCTGCAAGGGGGAGCGTTGACCGAGGCAGAGGCGGTCGAGCTGATGAGCCTGCACTACGGACGCGGTTTCGATGCGGAAACCGCGCGGGTCAGGGGTGAAGACGCGGGACGCACCCGGGCGCGGAAGCTCGCTGCGCTGGAGGCCTCCTACCTGCAGCTGGCAGAACTTGCGGAGCGATGCAGCGCCCAGGTCGAGCGCCTGCGCGCGTTCGTCGCGGACAGCCAGGAATCCCGCATCCAGCCCGGTCTGCTTGCACGTCTGTTCGCAGCTCCCCCCGAACCCACCCTGGCTCCCGACCCCGCATCGCTGGGCGATGTCCGCGTTCGGTTCGCGGGGGGCGGGGTGGAACTGGCGTGCGGTCCCCAGGGGGAGGATGGCTGGACTGCCGTGGACGGATCCCTGCTCTCGGTGCTCGGTTCCGCACCGCCTCCGGAACCGATGCCGGATGTCATCGACCCGATGCTTCTCGGACGGCTTCCCGCATCGGTCATCGACGAGTTGACCCGAGTCGCCCAGCGACGCCGGCTCGTGCTCGATGGGGCCGATGCCTATGACCTGGAAGTGCTTCAATACCATCCCGACTTCCGGATGCTGGTCGCGATGCGGTACCTGGCGGCGCAAGCGCAGGCGCTGGGCGTCCAATCCGAGCTTCCGCCCGTGTTGTCGCTGCCGCTGGGGGCCGTGGACCTCGGACTGGAGGAGGCCGCGGCGGTCTACCAGGGCATGTTGAGGGGGCGCGGTTGGTCCTTCGATGGTGAACAGCCGGGTGCCCTTGCGGGCCTCGGGTCGAGGTCCGTGCCGGCCGCCGAGGGGCCGACCCTGCTGATTGCGGAGATCCGCGATCGGGACGGCGCCGTTCTGTACCGGGCCACGCCCCGGGCGGAGCCGGTGGCTGATCCGTCCGCAGGGCTCCTGCTGGCGGACGTACTGCGCAACGTGGTGGAATGGGGCACAGGGCGCCGCGCCCGCGGGGCGGTCATGCTCGGGGAAACCCCGGTGCCGGTGGGTGGAAAGACCGGAACGACGAATGGGTACCGGAACGCGGCCTTCCTGGGCTTCGTCCCGCGGGCTGCGAAGGCCGGCTGGCAGCCGGCCGAGGGTGTCGTCATCGCCGCCTATGTTGGCTACGACGACAACCGTCCGATGCAGAGAGGCGGGCTTCGGGTCGCAGGCGCGTCGGGCGCGCTCCCACCGTGGATCGGAGCGGCCCAGGCCGCAGTCGACGCCGGGCTCCTCGGAGAGACGGGACCAGAGGCGGGGCACACGTCCCTCCCGGATGGCCATGCAAGCGTTCCGGTGACCGCGGAGGGCGGGATGCCGGCCGCGCCGGGTGCCGAGACGGGTGGCCGGACGGTCCTGGTCCGCGGCGAGGGTCGGAACGAGGACGGCACGATCAACGTGGACCGCCGGATCGTCCCCGCGCCGCGGGGCGCAGCGGCGCCCCAGGTCGGCGATGTGCCCGTCCCGGGACCGAGCGAGGAACCCGGCACGGCCGCCGAGCCCGAAGCAGGGCCCGCCCTGGATGACGTGTGGCTCGACGAGGCATGGGGCGAGGCGGAGCCGCCGCCGTCCTCTTCGCAGGAAGAGACGGCTCCGCCGACAGCAGCCGTGGAACCGCAGGCGGTCCAGGCCGCACCGGCCGAAGACCGGGTCCCGTTGGGAGAGGACGGTCCTGCAGAGCCGACACTCGGCGCGTCGCAGGACATCTCCCCCCGCATCGTCCCGGAGTGAGCGCGCGCCGATCGCGGACTGGTTAGCGACCGGTCATGGGACATGGCCTTTACCCTCGCGCGGTTTGGGGTGTGCTGCTGGCGGGGTGCGTGGTCCGCTACGTGCCAGACCCCGCGCCGGCGGGGCAGGCACCCCTCCCGCCGCCCGTGGACTTCCGAGCGGTGGATGCGCGGCTTGGGGGACTCCTGGCAGATCCCCTCGACGTGGACCAGCGGGACCGGCTGCAGGCGGCGCTCACCCTGTCCCGAAAGGCCAAGACGGACGATGCAGCCACCCAGCGCGCGGTGCTCGCGTACCTTCAGAAGGTCGTCGCGATCGAGGAACGCAGCAAACCACGCTCCGCGCCGGTGCTGCCGCCTGTCCCAACCGTCCAGAGCTTCGTCCCGATCGGTGCGGACCGGGTCGTCGAGGAGTCCCTCGCCGGTGAGGAAGACGCTGCGCCCTCCTCCGCGGGGAGACCCGGCGCCGCCGATGGCGTCGCTGCGTTCCTGGCGGCCGCGGATGCGGGAGAGTTCGCGATTGCGGTCGCGGCCGCGGAGATGTGTCGCGACGCCCCATGCTGGGCGGAGATCGAGCCCCGCTGGTCCAAGGTGCGCGATGCGCACGTCGCTGCCGAAAGAGATCGCGCTGGCGAGGCCTATCTGGCGGCGCGCTCGCTCGGCGATCCCGCGGCGCGGCTGGTGGCATTCGAGGCGGTCCGGACCCGCCTCGCGGACCTCGCAGATCGATTCCCGGATGCGAAGGACGCCGAGGACGTTCGACGGAATGTTGCCCTGGTGCAGCGCGAGATCGAGGCCCAGCATGCTGCCGTCGTGGAGCGCGGTGTCATCCCATCGCCGAGGCCCTGAGCGTGGGACCGCTTGAGGGGGGGCTGATCCTGCTCATCGTGAGCGACGCCGTCCTGGCCGCGATGGTGCTGACGCTCTGCGGCCGGCCGGCACAGGCTCTCGGGTCGCTGTCTGCGCTCACCGGCCAACGCGCCGAGTGGGCCGCGGGACGCCTGACCGAGACCGATGAGGCGAGGCTCCTCGTGCTGGCGGACCGCCTGTGTCTCCCGGCACTTGCAGCGCTGTTCGTCTGGAGCTTCCTGGTCGGTGGGGTGGTCGCTGCAGCCGGCCACGTCGTCGTTCCGGGCCTCGGTGGTTGACGCCTGCGGGG
>JAYYRS010000411.1:0-6829 GCA_036126975.1 Myxococcota bacterium | reverse complement strand
TGCGCGACACCGGTGATGGCACGATGGCCGCGGATGCCCTCTGCGGGGTAGCTGCCGACCATGCTGTCGTTCTTCCTTCTCATCGCCGTCCAGGCTTCGCCGCCACCCACCACCATCTATGTCGTCCGGCATGCGGAAAAGGCGGCAGGTGACAATCCGCCGCTGACCCAAGCCGGACACGCGCGTGCCGCCGCCCTGGCGGCGGCCCTGCGAGACATCGAACTCGATGCGGTATTCACCACGAACCTCTGTCGCACCGCGCAGACGGTTGCTCCTGCCGCCCGCGCTGCGGGTCTGCCTCTCCGGATGCTCCGCGTTGCGGATGCTGACGTAGAGGCCTGTGCTCCAAGGCTTGCCGCCAAGATTTCGTGGATGGATGCTTCCGATGACGCAGAGCAGGCACTGGTTTCCGCTCTCCGGGGCCTGCCTGCGGGAAGCCATGCGCTGGTGGCCGGACACAGCAATACGGTTCCGGGTCTTCTCGAGGCACTGGGCGCTCCGAGTCTGTGCCCCGGCACCCATCCGCGGGATGCCGAGGGGCACTGCTGGCTTCCGCATCAGGCCTACGACGACTTGTTCGTGGTTTCGTTGCCCGGACACGGCCCCGCGCGGCTCCAGCCCCTGCACTACGGCACGCCAACGCCGGTGCGGTGATCCCGGGGCTTCGCATCGGGCCCTTCCGGGGAAGGTGCTCCGTCGGCTGCGGGTCCTGGGCCTCGGCGCGATGGGAAGGACGGCTCGGTGCTCGATGGATCCGGACGGTGGTCATCCCTTCAGCGCAGCCGCCGGGATAACAAGAAGAGCAACCGTCAGGAGATCGCCATGCGCTACTGGACCCTCGCCCTCATCCCCGTCTTCGCCCTCCTCTCTTCCCCCGCGCAGGCCCACTGCGGAGAATGCGGTGTGGGTGGAGATGCGAAGGAAGACCATACCCATGGCGAGGCCCACGCAGCGGCGGCTGGGGCGAAGGTCTTCTTCGTCTCGCCGGCGGACGGAGCAACCGTGAAGGGGCCGGTGACGGTCAAGATGGGTGTGGAGGGAATGACGGTGCAGCCCGCGGGACAGCTGACGGAGGGAACCGGCCATCACCACGTCATCATCGATGCGAAGGGCGTACCGAAGGGCACCGCCGTGCCTGCAGACGACCAGCACATCCACTTCGGCAAGGGACAGACCGAGACGACCTTGGAGCTTGCGCCGGGTGAACACACGCTCACCCTGCAGTTCGCGGATGGCGCACACCGTTCCTACGGGCCGGAGATGTCCGCGACCATCAAGGTGACGGTCACCGAGTAGGCAAGCGCGCCCCCCGGGCGGGCCGCTGCGGCGCAGACCGGCTCCAGCGCAGCGCGGGGTGGCAATGGAACGCGGCCCGCGCACGTAGTGGAGGGAGGAGACCCTTCTGCAACCCATCTACCCCATCGCAGGCCGCGTCCCGTTCCGGCGGGTCGGCGCCCTGCGGCCGGCACGGGCCATCGGAGAGCCGTGGCAGGACGGGCATGGTGCCCGCAGCGACGACGACCGCGAGGAACTCGGAGGAGCCGAGCGGCTCGTGTCTGCGGAGGTCGCAGCCCGCGCGCTGCGATGGAACACCAGGGCCTCGACGGCCCGCTCCGGGCGCAGTCGCCGGTCGGAGGCGGCCGCCTCCCCGGCGTCCATGCAGACGACAACCCCTCCCACTCCCCCACGGCCGCACCGTGGGTTCCCTCCGCTCCAGCAGCCCCTTCCGCGACATCCCGGCGCGAAGACCTTCCAGGGGGGCTCTGCGGGAGAGGCAGTGCTCGCATACGGCGATGCGGGTCAGGCGTGGGCGTGGATCTCGCGCGGGCGTTGACCCATGCCGTCGGCGGCGTGCATGGGTGCGGTTCAGCGGCTCCAGGTCTCATGAACGTGGGCCGACACCCGCTCGGCCTCCTCGGTGGTCACAGCGATGGGTGGCATGTCGCCATACCCCTCGATCACGATCTCCATGAGCCTGGGGACGTCGTTGTTTCCGACCGAGATGTCCATGGGTGGGCCGATGTTCCCCTGGCCCTCCGTGCCATGACAGCGCGCACATTCCTCAGCGTAGAGCTGTTCACCGGTTCGCGGGGTCGGGGCTTCTCCGGTATCGGAATCGGCGTCGCCGGAATCAACGGACCCGGTGTCTCTGCCGCTGCTGCCGCCCGCAGTGTCGGCTCCCGACCCGGTCGGGCCGGCAGTGTCGGCCGTCGGGCCGGGCTTGCCACCAGAACCCGGGCTCCCCATGTTGGTACAGGCGATGCATGCGACAAGGGCTGCCGTAGGAAGACGCCAGCCGGTTGGGTGAAGGTTCTGCATGCCCGGGGGGTAGCCCGACGGGCATCCGACGCACGCACCGTTGCGCGTGCGCTCTCGGTTGGGGCGGAGATGCCGCCTTGCGAGGGCGATGGACGAAGCGGGATCGGACCCGCAGTCAAACTCGTCCTCAGCATCCACCCGTTCCAACGCGCTTCAGACCACGGGCTGTGGATCGCGGTCCGTCTTGGTATCCTCTGGCCACCCCGCAGACGCCGGAATGCCAATGCGACTCCATATGCTCGTTCTCGCACTGCTCGCAGCGTGCGGTTCTGATGGAAAGAACCCCGATGTCGTAAACAATGACGACCCAGTCGACGATATCGATGGCGACGGGTTCAGCGCGGAAGATGGAGATTGCTGGGACAGCGAACAGCCCCTCGTCTTCGAGGGCGCCGAGATCCCCGCCGACCAGATCTACCCGGGCGCGACAGAGACCTGGTACGACGGCATCGACCAGAACTGTGCTGGTGATGACGACTTCGACGCGGATGGGGACAGCTGGGTGCCGGAGGGCGCGTACCTGAACCGCGCCACCTGGAACAGTCCGGGCAGTGCTTCTGGCCACAGCGGCGCCGGTGACTGCTGGGATGCCCCCAACAACGCCATCGCGGAGGGTGACAACGCAGTGGTTCCGGCGGATGTCGCCGGGACGGAATGGGCGCAGCCGCTGCCGTCACAGGTCCATCCGGGGGTTCCGGCCGGAGACGAGCTGCCCGGCGACGCCGGGCTCATCGACACCTGGTACGACGGGGTCGACCAGGACTGCGGTGGCGACGATGACTTCGACGCCGACCGCGACGGGTATCGCACCGATGTCTGGCCCGATGCGACCGGGTCGATCGGGGTCGATTGCCTGGACATGCCGGAAGCCGGCGATGACGGAACGATCGACTGGGCGGGAGCGGCGGCGGTGAACCCCGACGCCGAGGTGGTCTGGTATGACGGCATCGACCAGGACTGTGACACCGAGGCCACCGCGGATTGCGACCGGGATGGCGACGGCTACCGGGCCGACCCCAACCATGCGGCCGATCCCACCTTGAGTCCTTGTGACTTCGCCGAGGACGAAGCCATCGATTGCCGCGACGATGATGCGACGGTGTCGCCGGATCCCTCCATTGCCGAGGTCCCGTACAACGGGACCGACGACAACTGCGATGCAAGCGACGGCGATGGCGACAAGGATGGCGACGGTCACTGGGCGATGGACTACGAAGCCGTCCTCGCTTCGCGTGGGCTGACGGCCGACGAGACGGTGATCCCACCGGGCACGCTGGATGACTGCTGGGACGACGCCGATGTCGATGCGTCTGCGGCGGGCACTGCGGCCGGCGTGGAGCTGCGGGTCATCGATGGCTTTGATGCACTCGGGCCGGCGGACGTGTACCCCGGCGCGGCGGATCGTCCCTACGACGGCGCCAGCCAGGACTGCGCTGCTGCGGATTCCGATGGAGATGGAATCAGCGACGACTTCGACTGGGACTCGGACGGTCACTCGTCGAGCGCATGGTCGGAGCGGTCGGGGGCCGTGGGTGGAGACTGCATTGACTGTCCGACCGCGTGCACCGACGGGACCTGGACGGGGCGGGTCGAGCAGGACTGGTGCGACGCCCTCTGCACGGGCGAGTCGACCAATTCCGCGGGCATTGCGTCGGAGCTGGTGAATCCCGTCGCTTCCGAGACCTGGTACGACGGAACCGATCAGGACTGCGATGGCGCCTCCGATGACGACGCCGACGAAGACGGGCATGACCATGTCGGTCAGGGTGGAACCGATTGCTTCGAAGGCACGGCGCTCGATGTCGACGCCAACCCCGGGGGTGTGGCCGCCAGCGCGATCAACCCCGATGCCGCTGAGGTCTGGTACGACGGGACCGACCAGGACTGCGATGGCGCGTCTGACCTCGATGCGGACGGCGACGGATACGACTCGGACGCCTTCGGCGGCGCCGACTGCATCGAAGGCACATCCGCTGACACCGCTTCCAACGGTGCAGGAATCGACGCCAGCCTCGTGAAGCCAGGCGCCGCGGAGACCTGGTACGACGGGACCGACCAGGACTGCGATGGCACGTCGGACTTCGATGCCGACGCGGATGGCTACGAGCACGAGGCGCATGGGGGTGGTGACTGTCTCGAGGGAACCCTGGCGGATGTGGATGCCAACCCGAGCGGGGCGGCACCCGATGCCGTCCGGCCGGGGGCCACCGAGGTCTGGTACGACGGGACGGACGACGATTGTGATGACAACGATGGGGACGCGGATGGTGACGGCCACGCCGCAGCCGACTACGCCTTCACGCCGACCGGTGGCGAGCCGGTGGATGACTGCGACGACTCTGATGCTGCAGTCAATCCGGATGCCAGCGAGATCGTTGGCGACGAGGTCGACCAGGACTGCGATGCCGTCGAGACCTGCTACGCGGACGCAGATGGCGATGGCGTACGACCAGACAGCGTCACGCTGGTGGCGTCGGACGACACGGACTGCGCCGACCCGGGCGAAGCCACGGCGTCTTCGGTTTCCGGCGATTGCGATGACGCCGACAGCACGGTTTCGCCGTTGGCGACCGAGCTCTGCGACGGGCTCGACAACGATTGCGATGGGACCCTGTCAAGTCCCGAGCAGGACCTCGACAGCGATGGCTATGTCGCCTGCAGCGAGGATGCAGGCGGATGGGATGGGGCCACGTCCACGGGATTCGATGATTGCGAAGACCGGGATGGCAGCGTGTTCCCTGGCGCAGCCGAGCTTTGTGGCGGGCAGGACAATGACTGCGACGGAAGCGTGCCGGCCGACGAGAGCGATGGCGACCTCGACGGATGGGTCGTCTGCGCTGTGGATGTGGGCGGCTGGGATGGGGCGGCCATTGCAGGCGGTGAAGACTGCGACGATGGCGATGCGGCGGCCTACCCCGGTGCCAGTGAGGTTGTCGGGGATGGGGTCGATCAGGACTGTGACGGAGCCGAGCTGTGCTTCGTCGATGCCGACGGCGACGGCTACCATGACGGCGCAACACTGATCGTGAGTGGAGACTCCGACTGCAGCGATGCCGGAGAAATCGACAGCAGCTACCCCTCGGGTGACTGCGACGACAGCGACCCGACGGTCTACACCGGTGCTCCCGAGGTCACGGCGGATGGTGTGGACCAGGACTGCGACGGCGGCGAGATCTGCTACGTCGACGCCGACGACGACGGGTACCGTCCGGACGCAACGAGCACGGTGGCGAGCGCGGATGTGGACTGCGAGGACAGCGGCGAGGCGGTGGGAACCGACGCGGTCGATGACTGCGACGACACGAACCCGGCCGCAAACCCCGGCGGAGAGGAGGTCTGCGACAGCGCGGGCGTGGACGAGGACTGCGACGGCTTTGTGAACGAAGCGGACAGCAGCCTGGATCCGGACTCCCTGATGACCTGGTACGTGGACAGCGACGGCGACGGGTATGGCGACGAGTCCGACGCGGGCACGGCTGCCTGCGAGGATCCGTCGGACTCCACGACGTCGTACGTGGTGGACGCGACAGACTGTGACGACGCCGATTCGGCGATCAGCCCGGGCGCGACCGAGATCTGTGACGCGGCGGACGTGGACGAGGACTGCAACGGGGTCGCGGATGACGCCGACAGCGGTACCGACACGTCGGGGATGAGCGACTGGTACGTGGACAGCGACGAAGATGGCTACGGAAGCGATGCGATCGCGGCGACGGCGGCGTGTGACGACCCGTCGGACTCGGCGGCGACGTATGCGTCGGTTGCCGACGACTGCGATGACGCCGACGCGGCGATCAGCCCGGCCGCCTCGGAGATGGTGGGGGATGGGGTCGATTCGAACTGCGACGGCGGCGAGATCTGCTACGTCGACGCCGACGACGACGGGTACCGTCCGGATTCGACGAGCACGGTGGCGAGCGCGGACGAGGACTGCGACGACAGCGGCGAGGCGGTGGGATCCGACGCGGTCGATGACTGTGACGACACCAACCCCGGTGCGAACCCCGGCGCCGAGGAGGTCTGCGACAGCATTGGCGTGGACGAGGACTGCGACGGCGACGTGAACGAGGCGGACAGCAGCCTGGACCCGGACTCCTTGACGACCTGGTACGTGGATGGCGACGGCGACGGGTATGGCGACGAGTCGGACGCGGGGACGGCGCTGTGCGAGGACCCTTCGGACTCCACGACGTCCTACGTGGTGGACGCGACGGACTGTGACGACACCGACGCGGCGATCAGCCCGGGCGCGACCGAGATCTGTAACGCGGCAGACGTGGACGAGGACTGCAACGGGGTCGCGGACGACGCCGACAGCGGCACGGATACGTCGGGGATGAGCGACTGGTACGTGGACTGCGACGAATATGGCTACGGCAGCGACGCGATCGCGGCGACGGCGGCGTGTGACGACCCGTCGGACTCGGCGACGACGTATGCGTCGGTTGCCGACGACTGCGATGACGCCGACGCGGCGATCAGCCCGGCCGCCTCGGAGATGGTGGGGGAT
>JAYYRS010000410.1:0-5882 GCA_036126975.1 Myxococcota bacterium | reverse complement strand
GCGCAGCCCGGAAGCACCACCGCGCGACCCCTGGCCGCATCGGATGGGGCGCCATCGGTGGACCATGCCCGTGCGGTGGAGGCCGACATGGGAGCCGGGGGACCTCCACCCGCGGAGTAGGCTATGGACACCGCGCCGCTGGGAGACGCTGTGTTCGGCCCCGTCGATCTCGATACGCCCGCCAAGCAGATTGCCGATGAACTCGCCGGGTTTCGCGCGGGCGGGCGCCGCATGTTCGCGACCTCCAGCTTCCAGACGAACTCGGTCGTGCTTCTGCATCTCCTGAGCGAGCATGCCCCGGGCACGCCGGTGTACTTCCTGGACACCGGGTACCATTTTCCCGAGACCCATGCCTTCCGGCAGGCCCTCGCGGCCCGGCTCGACCTCGACATCCGCGCGCTGGCATCGCCGGTGCCCCGCATCCAGCAGCGCGACTCCGCAGGTCGACTCCTGTTCACCAGCGACCCCGACCGCTGCTGCCACCTCAACAAGGTCCTCCCTCTCGAACCCGTCCTCGCCACGCACGACCTCTGGATCAGTGGCATTCGCGGTTCCCAGTCGGCTCACAGGGCCAGCATGGGTCGGACCGCACGGGGCCGGCATGGCGTCGAGCGCTATCACCCCCTCATTGACTGGGATGCCCGAATGGTGCACGCCTGGATCGAACGGCATGACCTGCCGCGCCATCCGCTGGATGACGCGGGCTATCTCTCCCTCGGCTGTGCACCCTGCACGCGCAGGCTGGTGGATGACCCCGGCATCGGTGGCATCGACGATCGTGGCGGCCGGTGGGCAGGTCTGAAGAAGACGGAGTGTGGACTGCATCTCCCGGATGGTGGGGCGTGAGGGTCCTGGTCACGGGCGGAGCGGGCTACCTGGGTGCCGCCCTGGTCGGGCGGCTCGCCAGACAGGATGACGTCGACGAGGTGGTGATCTACGACAACCTCTCGCGGGGTGAGCAGGCGGTCTTCCTGGCGGGTGGAATGCCGGGGCGCACCCGGCCGGTCCGTCTCGTCCAGGCGGACCTGCTCGATACCCGGCGCCTGGCGAGGGCCCTGGCGGGTATCGACGTCGTCTACCACCTCGCCGCGCGCGTCACGACGCCGTTCGCACACGGCGACATCCATGGCTACGACCAGGTGAACCGCTGGGGCACCGCAGAACTCGGCCATCTGCTGGAGGCCGGCAATACGTCGGTCAAGCGCCTTGTCAATGTGTCTTCGGCAGCGGTGTACGGGGACACGTCCGATGCGGCGACTCTCGACACACCGCCGGCCCCGGTGTCGGCCTACGGGGTGTCCAAGTGGCAGGGCGAGCGCCTCCTGCAGCGACTCGCCGGCCAACTCGATCTCTGCCAGGTCCGTTGCGCCAACGTCTATGGACATGGCGTCGCCATGCGGTTCGACGCAGTCGTCAACCGACTGCTGTTCGAGGCCCATTTCGGGGGCCGCATGACGCTGAATGGTTCAGGAGAGCAGCGGCGCAGTTTCGTTCATGTCGATTCTGCCGCCGCGGTCCTCGACGTCCTCGGTCGCGGCTCGCTGGGCGCAGGCGTCTTCCATCTCGTAGAACGCACGGAGACCGTCCTTGATGTTGCCCGGGCCGTGGGCGCAATCTACCCGGACGTCGAGTCGCTGTTCATCTCGCAGCATCTGCGGCTGCCAGATTCGGTGATCGGCATGGACCCGCGGGTTCCGACGTCCCTGCTGGAGACGCGGGCCATGCCCGAGGTGCTCCGGGACACCGCCGCCCGGTTCGCGTTCTGACTCGATGGGGTGCATCCGCCGGGTCAGCCATCGGCTGGCCGACCGGGCATGCCTTCGAGTTCCCATGGATTCTCGAGCACCCGCCGCGTGACCCGCGCAAGCAGGGCGGCCTGTGCGCCATCGAGGTATCGGTGGTCGAGCGTCGCGCAGATGGTCATCTGCCTTCGGGCGACGACTGTTCCGTCGAGCACCGCCGCGGCGGGCTTTACGGCGCCGAGGAGCACGTACACTGGCGCGTGGGCGAAGGGTGTGGGCGGCGCGTAGCCCTCGTCGAGACCGAACACCCCGACGTTCGTGATCACGCAGGACCCCAGCGGGCGTGCTTCGATCCCCAGGGCGGGGATGGAGACGCCGAATACGGAACCAACGTAGCCCGTAAGCCGGATGAGCGGCTTGAGAAGCCATGTCGGCAATCGCCGCACAGTGTCCATGGCCTTCCGGAAATCCGCATCCTGGCCGGCATGGAGCCGCAGCGCGAGCCCACGGAGCTCGCGGGCGATGTCCTCCAGACTCTTGCTCGCCACGTCACAAACCTTGGCCTTCGCGAGGTCCCGCCCCCCCTCGAGCGCGACAAGAAAAGCAATGTCAACGGTCGGATTGGGTACAAAGGTCCCGAGACGAATGACGCCATTGAGGCCCGGGGCCGCCTGGAGCGCCGTGGCCACGGCCTTGCCGCAGAGATGCGTCACGGTGATCTTCTCGCCGCAGCGGGCCCGCTTCCAGTCCAGGTACCGGAGAGCCTCCTCCATGTCGACAGTCAGCTTGCCGTACATGTTGCCCTCTCGCGGGGCATCCCATGTCGCGATGGCGAGCTTGCGTCGGGTTCGGTTGGGCTGCATGGGGCCTCCAGGCGCGCAGCCTACTTCAGGGCAGGAGGCCGCGTCGGCGTCAGATTCCGCAGCCCGGGCCCACCGCTGGAGCAAGGTCGTCCGGCCTGATCAGCTGCGTCTCTGCGCCGTCTGCGACATCGACGCGGACCATCTCGAAGCTCAGTGCATCGGGAGGTCCCATGCACTTGCTCGTCTGGCTGAATGCGCCCCGTTGGGACTCGACCGTGTAGGCGGCGATGAGGACGAAGCGCCACGACACGCCATCGCGCGAGATGGCATGCACCTCGCCCGGCAGCACCTCGAGCGGCCCGTCATCGGTCCGGATGATCGCAGACCGGGTCCGGAAGCCATGGGTGCCTTTCTCGTCGTACCCGCTCTCCGGTCCGAACCGTGCGAAGTCTGCGCCGAGAATGGAGTCGGCGGCGTCGGGTGAATGTCCGACAAGCTGGGCCACGAAAGCAGGTCCGTCGGCATCCGCCAGCGCGAGGGCCGGTGTACCCCACCGGGAGATGTCGTCCGATGGGGGAAGCTGTGCCTCGACCACCGCGCCGTCGAGCCAGCGCAGGTCGGATGCGCCGGGGAGATGCAGGTCGACCGTCAGGCCGCCGTCCGCAGCGGCGATCGCCAGGGAGGGATCCGCGGCCGAGCCGTCTACCGACAGCGCGCCGGACACGATGACGCCATCGCTGAAATGGTCCACAGCAGAACCGTCGCTGTCGGGAAATTGCAGCGTGAGGGCCTCGAGCTGGTCTTCGAGTGAGCCGTCGGGTCGCCCGCATGCGCTGAGCAGGACGATCGCGGTGAGGGTCAGGGGGGTGCGGTGCATGTCGCCTCCGTGTGTACTCCCCAGAGAGCAAGAGGCGTGCCAGTGCGAAGGAATGTTCTCCAGCAGACCGTCATCGGGGATGCGGCAGAGACACTGCCAGCGGCCGCCCCCGGATCCGCGACACCGGCGTCGCGGTCACTGGGTCAGCAGGGACACGCCAAGACACATCTCGTCTCCCGTGCCGTCTCCCCATTTCACCGTCTCATCGGTGGGGTTGTCCCAGACACAGGACAGCTTGATTTCATCGCCCGGACCGACCGCGACCGGTTCGGTGAAGGTGTAGGCGCGTTGCCAGTTGAAGTCGTAGGCGTCGTAGTCGACCAGGCAGGTTTCGGAACCATCCTCATGCTCGATCCACATGCGTCCCTCACGACCGAGCTTGTGCATGTGGATGCTGGCTGTCTGGAAGGTGAAACCCTGACTCCCGCTGTCGACCGCGTACGTGAATTGGTGTTCGACGCCGTCGGTCCGCGGCGGAATCTCCATCCCAGCCCCCGCCACCCAGGCCACGTCGGTGAACGGTTGGATGTCGGCCCAGCCCTGTCGCTCGGTCTCGACCTGGAGCGCGAGGCCGCTGAGGTCGGCGCCGGGTGTCTCGGTCGCAGCGAGGTTGTAGTGAACCTGATAGGCGATCAATGAGCCGGGGCGGACCTTGATGCCAGTACCTTCGGGCATCAGCGACGCACCGCTGCCCGGTGCCCACGAGCCGAGCCAGCGCATCGTCGCCAGCGCGGTCAGGCCCCCTCCGGGCCCACCGTAGCAGGTGTAGCCCGCCCCCGTGTCGGCTTCGTCCAGCGCGATGTAGGTGTCGCTGATCTCGGGCTCGATGATGAAGGGGATGACATGGTGAACGGTCTTCATGTCGCCGGGCAGCACCTCGTAGCCCGTCACCCAGACCTCCTCCTCATACGGCCACTCGAGCAGGAAGCACCGATAGTCGTCGGTCCCCTGGTAGGGCGAGGGCGTGTACGGCTGGGGCATGAGCAGCTCGAGGTCGGTTCGCTCCAGCTGGGGCGACGCGAATGGGTCTTCGAGGTCGCTCGCCGCGGACGGATCGCCCAACGGGGCGCCGCCATCGGCCCATCCGACGATGGTCCGCACGGCTTCCTCGTCCAGCGAGAAGTCATTCTCGTAGCTGTTGCAGCCGTCGACGGCCTGCCAGGGTGGCATGCGGCGGTCTGCGACGGCATCGGCGATGGCGGGCGCCCAGGAGGCGGCCTCCGCGGGCGTGCTCCACGTCGGGGTTCCGACGCCGCCGGGCGCGTGGCATCCATCGCAGCTGTGGCTGAGAATCGGCGCGACTTCGCCGTGCCACGTCGGTACGGGGCCGGCGGCAGAGGCAGAGTCGTGCTCGATGCCAGCAGCATCCGTGCGGTCGGCACACGCGGTGAGAAGCAGGAGACAGGGAATGGAAACGCGCATTCGGGAAGAGTCCATCGTGGCCAGTGTAGCCGGGCGGCGGGTCCATGTGTGGGGTCGAGACATCGGATGCCGAACCGGATGCGCGTCGCCGGCGGGGCCGTCGCGCCGCAGCCCCGGCGCAAACCCGTCTGTGGATTCCGCTCGTCCCTCCGGATGACCGGGTTCCGGTCGTCCATCGCGGATGTCTTGCGTGGTCATCGAAACCGGGCCGCCGACAGGGGATCTGGGGGACGTCTTCCGTGCGGATCGGGACGGCGGCGGCCCGCGCGGTCACGAGATGATGAATCGACGTGCATCGCGGTCACGCGCGGGGCATGCTCTTGGGCCCGGAGGCCTGCGCCGTGCACCGAACCTTCGCCACGCTGTTGACGCTTGGTGCCTGCACGGCGGCGCCGTCGCAGCCCTCCGCAACGGTGTCCGTCGCTTCGCCGGGTGCGGGCCCGTCGCCTCGGCTTGTCGTCCTGGTGGTCATCGACCAGCTGGGCACGTTCCACCTTGACCGGAGCCGGGACCACCTGCGTGGCGGATTCGCGCGCATGCTCGGCCCGGATGCCTGGCACGGTGTCGGAATGCACCCGCATGCGAAGACCGAGACCTGTCCCGGGCATGTGACCCTGGCCACGGGGGCCGCGCCCGCAGTGCACGGCATACCGGGCAATCGCTTCCTGGTCGATGGGGAGAAGACGTACTGCGCGGATCTTGCGCTGATGCGCGTCGAAAGCATCGGCGACGTCTTCTCCGAGGCGGGCGGTTCCGTGGTGGCGTTGTCGCTCAAGGACCGGGCCGCCCTGTTTCTGGCAGGCAGCACGCCAACCCTCGCTGCCTGGACCGACAAGCATGGAGTCCTCGTCCATCGCCCTGTCAGCTCGGGCGAACCCGTGGCGGTCGCGCCACCGCTTGTGGGTGCGGCCGAGACGAGGGCGTGGCTGGCAGAGCCCTGGGCCGCGCTGGATCCCGGCGCGTTCGGAACGCTCCCTGCCGAGTCCCCGTACGAAAACGACCATGGCCTGGGGTTGGGCTTCCCCAAGCGCCCCGCTT
>JAYYRS010000409.1:0-5764 GCA_036126975.1 Myxococcota bacterium | reverse complement strand
CGCCGCCGGCAGCACGTTCCAGATCAGGCGCCGGGCAAGGGCCGTGTCCAGGGGGGGCTCCAGGGGGCGATCGTCGGGGCGAGGGTACCAGCAGACACAACGTCGCGCCCGAGGCCCCGAGCTGCAGTGCAGCGGGGAATTGTCGAGGTCACCGAAGCAGCCGCGCAAACCATTGACATGCCAATACCACATGCGCAACCCCATTGCACCAACTCCGCGCCTTGGGCGCGGTGCAGACGACGATTTCCGCCGGTGCGCCCCCCCCCTTCGCACCGCGTGCCGCGCGCGTGCGGACGGCCGGGAATCCACCCGTTCTGTTGCGAGTCCGGGGTTGGCCGTCGCGACGCGGGGCGCGGCATCGCGGTGGGTCGGACTCCCCCCTCAGAGGTCGAGGTCTCCGCCATCGCCGTAGTCGGCGTACGACTTCTCCTCGACCAGCGCACTTCCCAATGCGACGTTGATGGACCGTTTCCGGGCCGCGCGACCGTCATTGAGGTGGTAGACGCTGCGGGCAAGACGAACAAACGCAGGGCCAAAGTCCCTCCGCCGCTCGTGGTCCCGAAGCTCATCCTCCACGACCCACAGCTTCTCGTTGACCTCGGCGAGTCCAGCGTAGTCTTCGAGAGCCGTCATTTCCGGGAGCCCCGCCGTGGCCCACCCGGCCAGGAGGACCGCCAGTTCCCGCTCCACGTTGGCGACCTTGGCCGCATCCGCGATCCGCGCCTTCTTGATTCGCAGGATCGTGACCTTGTCTACAACATCGCCCAGCGGCAGATCGACCTTCATGGTGCCTCCTTGCCTGCGACCACACGCTTCAGGCGCGCGGTCACCTGCTCGAACACGGGCTCCCAGGCGCCTGGACCAGGCTGCCGGAAGAGTCGCATGGTCGGGTACCAAGGCACGTCGGTCCGGGCCACCAGCCATCGCCAGTCGGCCGCGTACGGCAGGACGACCCAGGTGGGCCTGCCCATCCCTCCCGCGAGATGCGCCAGGGCGGTGTCGGATGTGATGACCAGGTCCAGCGACGCGAGCACGGCGGCCGTATCGACGAAGCCGTCGGGCCCGGTGTCCAGCTCTGGCGCCAGATCCAGCATGGGGAGCCGTGACCGTGCCAGCTGGTCCCGACCGTGCTGCTGCTGCAGACAGATGAAGGCTGCACCCTCGACCGATGCGAGCGGTGCGAATCGTGCCAGCGGAGGACTCCGGAGATGGTCGGCTTCGAAGTCGGGGTTGCCTTGCCAGCCGATCCCCACCCGGAGACCGGCGGCCGGCAGCCGGCGAGACAGGCGCCGCACGCGGTCGGCATCCGCGTGGAGGTACGGCACCGCGGCCCCGAGATCCGCAGCGTCCAGCCCCAGAAGGCCGGGTACGTCCATCATGCCCACCTGCAGGTCCACCTGCGGCACAGGGGTGTCCTTGGCGATGTACACGGCCACCCCGGGAACCTGTCCCAACAGGGCAGCGAGCCGGCCGTGTCCCCGAACGACGACGCGTGCCCCACGCGTGGCCAGGAGACCCGCGAAGCGAACGAACTGCAGGCTGTCGCCGAATCCCTGCTCCGCGTGGACCAGGAGCGTCTGTCCATCCAGACTCCCGCCCGTCCACATCGGAACGCCAGGTAGGACGCGGGCGCCCTGCTGCCGACTCCGCCGGCGCCGCACCCCGTAGGCAGGAAGACCCGCCCGGAAATCCCCTGCCGCCAGCAATGTCAGTGCTTCGTTCCAGGCCAGCCGGGCATCGTCGGGTGCGCGGGTTCGCGCCTCCCGCAGCACGGCAAGTGCCTCGTCCACGCGACCCAGACCGCGCAGGGCGCTCGCTCGGGCCCCCAGGAGCCCCGGATCGTCGGGAGTATCGGCAAGTGCGGCATCCAGGTCCAGCAGAGCTGCTGCGTCATCCCCTGACCATGACAACAGACTCGCCCGACCCAGGCGAGCGGCCCGCGCCGAGGGCCCCAGCGCAACGGCACGGTCGAGCACTGCCCGCGCAGCACCGGGTCGACCCGCTCTCCGAAGCGCGAGCCCAAGGTCGGCGAGGACACCTGCCCCTGGGGCTCGTTCGACGGCCTGCTCGAGCGCGACCACCGCCTGGGCGGGTTGCCCTGCTGCCAGCATGACCCCGGCGAGCGTCCGCCAGGCGGACCCGTCATCGGGCGCCATCGTCACCCAGCGGGTCGCCGCGTCGACGGCGGCCTCCAGATCACCAGCAGCCTGCCGCAGGCCTGCGACGAGGCCCCACGCCGGGGGATGGCTCTGGGCGAGGGCCATCGCGCACGCCAGGGCGCCCGCGCTGTCGCCTCTGGCGAGCAACGCCTCGGCCTCGGCCAGCGTTCCACCCATGACGTCCACCTCCGGAACCGGAGCGTACCGCGGGAACCCCATCCAACCGGTGTGGTCTGTCGCTTCATGCTCCCACTCGCAATGATGTCCGTCGCCGGCCTCGCTGCGTCGATCGGCGAGGCGTATCCCCCTCCCGATGGCGCGATCCGCATCCCGGACGACGCCTTCGGAGCCTGGCTCCAGGCCCTTCCCATGCGTCCCATCGGTACGCCGATCCGGACGCATGACGGCCGGATCGTGCGTCATCCAGGCCGGCCCGTCTCCCTGCCGCTCGTCCACGGTGATCTCCAGCAGTGCGCCGATTCCGCGATCCGATTGCGTGCCGAGTTCGCGCGTGCCTCGGACAACGCGGACAGCCTCGTATTCCACGCGACCTCCGGCGATCCGATCCCCTGGTCGCGCTACGTCGCTGGAGAGCGCCCCTTGGCCATCGACAACCGGATCGTCTGGCGTTCGACGGATCCCGCCGGCCAGACCTGGGATGGCTGGCTTTCCGCCGTCTTCATGTGGGCCGGCACACGTTCTCTCGCCGCGTATGAGACCACTGCGGCCGAGACGCCACGCGCCGGCGACATGCTCGTCCAGGCAGGTTCTCCCGGCCACGCAGTCGTTCTGCTCGATGTCGCACGGCGTGGCAGCGAGACCTTCGTTCTTGTCGGGGAGGGCTACATGCCGGCCCAGGACTTCCATGTGGAGCATGGTCCACAGCAAGGCTGGTGGCCCTGGACGGACAACGGCGTGGACCTGGGCCACTGGAGGATGCCACGCGAGAGCCTGCGACGCTGGAAATGATCCAGGCCGCTATTCCCCAGCTGCCTCGGCCCCGGCCTTGTTCGCCTCGGTCGCGAGCGCGAGCTGGAGACCCAGGCTGCGCGCAAGGTCCAAGACGGCCACCGCTCGTCCATAGTCAACGGATTGGTCCGCCTTGATGATGACCATTCCCCCTTGTCCCTTCGCGGCCGCGGCCTCCAGGGTCTGGGTCAGGCCCTCCCAGCTGACGGCTTCATCGTCCACATAGATCGCGCCATCCGAAGCCACCTTGACCTGGATGTCATTCCGTTCCCGGAGGATCGTCTGCGACGAGGAGCGAGGCAGATCGACCTCGATCCCCTGCTCCGTCACGAACGTCGTGGAGACCATGAAGAAGATGACCAACTGGAAGATGATATCGATGAGTGGCGTCACATCGACCAGCGGCTCGTCCCTGCGACGGGCGGAGAAGTTCACGTCGGTTCTCCGTCCCCGTCCACTCCCGTCGCGGGCGCCGCCACGAGATCCAGCACCTCGAGACCCACCTCTTCGAGTTCGAGCACCAGCGCATCAACGCGGGCAAGCACCCATCGATACGCGATGAGAGCAGGGATTCCGACCGAGAGACCGGCCATCGTCGTGATGAGCGCCTGGGAGATGCCGCCTGCGAGGCTGCCGACCACACCGACACCCTGCGTCTGGATGACCTCGAAGGTCTGGATCATGCCCCACACCGTACCGAGGAGTCCCATCAGCGGGGAGATGCTGGCCACCGTGCCGATGATGGGAGCATTTCTTTCCAGTTCGGCCGCCTCGCGACGGCCCACCTCCTCCAGCCGCTCCTTGATCACAGGCCGGGTCTGCCCACGAGCCTCCAGGGCGGTCGCAACCACCCGCGCCGCGGCGGCCTCCCGTTTCCTCGCCGCGGTCAAGGCGTCTGCCGGGCGGCCCTGGCGGAGAAGTTCGACTGCCTCCCGCGCGAAATCCGCCGGGACGACGCCGGCCCGGCGCAACGCCACGGCGCGCTCGAGGAAGACTGCGAGGCCGACAACGCTCGCCAGCCCGATCGGTGCCATGACCGGGCCCCCGCTTCCGAGGAACTGGATGAAGTCGCTCACGCTGGGTCTCCTTGTCCGCGCGAGCCGGCGCGCGGCGCCCGCTCGTCCTATTGCCTTCCAGCAGGCGGGACGAACCCTTGTCCGACCCGCAACGTTCTGACTGTGACGATCCGGCAAGAACCCCGACAAAAATGTCCCGATTTCTGGACAGGGTCCCAGGATCTTCGTCCAGATTCTGGGCACCGGGCCTGCCGGCCCGCATCCCGAACCCCGGAAGAGTCAGGGATAGCAACCTGCAGGCGGCGATCTTCGGCCAGGGACTGTTGCGCGACGCCCCGTGTTCCGATTCATGGCACAGGCCTTGCTCCGTCGGGGGGCACGGACGCGGACCACTGGCGGAGGACGAATGGGCTTTGCAGCATCTCGCCGACGAGGCGCCTCGACCTCGGGGCAAGGCAACCCTCTTCTCAACAAGTACCTGCGGGCGATGGGTGAGGTACCCCTCCTCAAACGCGAGGATGAGATCGAGGTCGCCCGACGGGTGGCAGAGGCCGGACCCGACGCGGAACTCGCCAAGCACGTGCTGGTGACGTCCAACCTCCGCCTCGTCGTTTCGATTGCCAAGCAGTACACGTACCGCGGTCTCCCCCTCCCCGACCTCATCCAGGAGGGCAACCTGGGGCTGATGAAGGCGGTGGAGAAGTTCGACTGGACCCGCGGATTTAAGTTCTCCACGTACGCGTCGTGGTGGATCCGCCAGTCCATCATCCGGGCGATCGAGAGCCAGATCCGGACGATCCGGATTCCCATCTACAAGCTCGAGATCGTCAACCAGGTCCACTACACCCAGAAGGCGCTGGTCCAGCAGCTCGGCCGCGAGCCGACCATCGCCGAGGTCGCCGACCAGCTCGAAATCGACCCGCGAAAGATCGAATCGCTGCTCAAGCTCACCCGCGAGCCCATGTCGCTGGACTCGCCCGTCAGTGATGATTCGGACAGCACCATCGGCGATTTCATCGGCGACTCCGAAGCCCACGCCCCCGGGGATGCATTCGACGGGGCGAGCCTCCGGGACGAAATCTGCGAGGCGCTCGCCCAGCTCTCCCCTCGGGAAGAGACCGTGGTCCGGATGCGGTACGGGATCGGCGAGGCGACGCAGTACTCCTTGGAAGAGATCGGCGCGCGGTTCAACCTGACCCGGGAACGGATCCGCCAGATCGAGCTCAAGGCGATCCGCAAGCTCCGACATGCGAAGCGCGCCGAGGCCCTGAGCGCCTTCGTGGCCAGCGCCTGATCCCGCCCGGCCGCCACAGCGCCGACCGCTCCGATCGGTCCACGCAAGGCGCCCCCGGTCGGCTGCCGCCCGCGCGAGCACAGTGACGGCGGTGTTCCGTCGCGGTACGGACGTCCCGCCACCCCGGAGCTTCCATGTCGGACGCCGCTTCCCTGCTTGAACAGCTGTCTCCCATCCTCGCCCGCCTTGCCGAAGAGGACGTGGGAGACTCGTCCCTCGCAGCGCGCATGAACGCCGCATTTCCCATCGATGGGCAGGACATGCGGGCCGTCAAAGCTGCAGTGGAAGCCGGACTGGCGTCCGGGTGGCTCACGCCGAGGGAAGCG
>JAYYRS010000408.1:0-3835 GCA_036126975.1 Myxococcota bacterium | reverse complement strand
GTGAGCCCCCCCCGGCCATGTCCTGGGACGACCACACCCGCAGGTCGAGGTCCCCTCCACCCACGTTGGCCCACTTGTCGTTGATGCCCCCCGCGAGTTCGGCCTTCCCGTCGCCATCCACGTCGTCAAGGGCCGCGACCTCGAAACCCATGAAGCCGGCAGCGGTCGCAGTCACGAACACATCGGAGGCACTTACGCTGCCGCCCGCCTGGAGCGCCTGCCCGTCGAGGACCTTGATGTCCCCATTGAGGGGATGTCCGACTGCGATCTCCGCCCAGCCGTCTCCATTCTGGTCGCCGAGGTTGGCGAGGTCGTACCCGGCCCAATCTCCGTATGCGCCGGTCGTCGCGTTCCCGGGCGCACCTTCGTAGGTCGCGTGGGCCACGTCTCCGGGCGTCCCATCAGTGCCGTCCAGGAGCATGACCTGCACCCAACCACTGCACAGCGCAGCATTGTTGGGGTTCCCGTCCTGCAGACAGTTCTCGTCATCTGAATCCGACCAGGGACCACCGACGACGAGGTCGGTGTGACCATCACCATCATAGTCATCGCCTTCCACGAGCCCCGCACCGAACAGCCCGTCGTTCGACATGGTGTTCGCATACCATGCGGTACTTGCATCGAAGATCGTGATCAGGTCAACGTTCCCGTCGCAGTTCCGATCCACGCCGTCCAGCACTTCTGCCCGTGAGCTGCCGTCCGCCTCGGTTCCATAGGTCAACGGGTCGGCATCGTCGCAATCGGTCCCGCCGTGGTCGACATGGTCGTCGCCGTCATAGTCTGCGTCGTAGTCCGACTCGATGTGGCCGGAGCAGTCTCCGTCAGCGCCGTCGTACCAGACCTCCGCTGCTCCCGGGTTGACGGAGGCATCGGTATCGTCGCAGTCGGGCGCCCCCACCCCGTATCCGTCGTAGCCGTCGCCATCGCAGTCGGGACTTTCGTCTTCGCCAGCAACCGGCTCCCCGTCGCAATTCTCGTCGATACCGTTGTAACAGACCTCCTCCGCGCCCGGGTAGACGTCGGGGTTGTTGTCATTGCAGTCCGGACCGACGCCGACCGGGCCGTCATAGCCATCACCGTCGACGTCCGTGAGGTCACCGTCTCCGGCACAGTCGTTGTCGACGCCGTCGTAGGGGAGCTCCGTGGCTCCGGGGTAGGTCCGAGCGTCCTCAGGCGCGCAGTCCTCGTCGTCTGGGACGCCGTCGCAGTCTGCGTCGACATCGGGCTCGCACTCCGGCCTCCCGTCTGTATCACCGTCCGTGTCGGCCGGATCCCCACCCCCTGCGTCGTCGTCTGCCTTGTCGCCGCACGCAGGCAGAGCCAGGGTGAGCAGGAGAGTGGACAGGCGGAGGGTGCGGGTCATGAAGGCTCCAGCGCGGCGTGGCGAACCGCTGCGCCCGAGGGTACCTCCCACGGAGCGGGGCCGCCATGCGCGGCCGCAGGAGAAAGCGTGCTCACCGCCCTGGTCGCCCTCTTCCTCGCCTATCTCGTCGGCTCCTTCCCGACGGGTCTCGTGCTCGCGTGGACCTGGCGGGACATCGACGTGCGCTGCCACGGCAGCGGGAATACCGGTGCGACCAACGTGGGACGCATCGCGGGACGGCGTCTTGGCCGCGTCACGCTCGCGATCGACGCCGCCAAGGGCCTGCTGCCCGTCGTGCTCAGCACCGCGGTGTTCGATGACACCGCCATCTCGGGCGCGATGGCACTGGCCGCGGTCGTTGGACACTGCTGGTCCCTGTTCCTGGGCTTCCGCGGAGGAAAGGGCGTGGCCACCGCTGCGGGCGCCCTGCTCGGCCTCGCGCCCGGACCCGGACTGGTGGCCACCGTCAGCTGGCTGATCGTGGTTCGCACGACCCGCCGCGCGAGCGCCGCCGCGCTCGTCGCAGCCGCCGTCCTGCCGCTCCTGTGCGCCCTGCTGTCTCCCCATGCGACATGGATTGCCCTATGCGTCGCGCTGCTGGTGGGCTGGCAGCACCGCACCAACATCGAGCGGCTTCTCTCCGGCACAGAGCTCACCACGGAGCCGGTGCCCAGAGACATGGCCCCTGCGGCACCCGCTCAGAGCGCGCTCTCTCCGACCAGCAACTGATCTCCTGGGCGGAGCACGGGATCTGGATCCTTGCCCCGGAAGATCCGTCTCAGGTTGAGCCGCTCTGGCTGGCCGTCCCGCAGCAGGTAGGCCTTTCGGAGGTTGGCCGTGCCCTTCGCCCCTCCGGCGAGGGCCAGGGCGCGTGTCACGGTGATCCCGCCCTTCCAGGCGACGGAGCCCGGCTTGCCCACCTGGCCGTTCACGTAGATGACCTTGCCCTCCAGCACATGGACGACGTCGCCCGCGGACAGCACGACGTCTCCATCTCCCGACAGCATCAGCGCCTCCAGATCGACGACCACGGGTTCACGCCCATCGCCACCGCTGACGCGCACCTCCGAGCTGGACTTCTCGTCGAGGACCCCTCCGACCTCTGCGAGGATCTCCAGCAGCCGGGTGGGACCCTCCAGATAGTAGGTTCCGGGCTTCCGGACGGCACCCAGCACCTGGACCGGCCGACTCGCAAACTTCTCCACCTGTACAGACACCTGGGGGTCGACCAGGAAATCACTGGCGAGGACCCGTGTGAGCCGGGTCCCGATCTGCATCGCGGTGAGGCCGTCGGCCGGCAGCACCCCGACCATCGGCAGGTCAAGGCGGCCCGAAGCGTCGACCAGGAATACACCGGTGAGATCGTCCTCACCCACAACCCGGATGCGCACGGAGTCGCCGGCCCCGATTCGGTAGACGGCGTCTGGGTCTGCGTCCGCAGCCCGCGCAGGTCCACCGACACCCGCCATGCCAAGCAGCCCAAGCAGCAGAAGCAGGATGTGCGCGGTTCGGGTCATCGTCGGTTCTTCCCCCAGGGGCCGCAGCGGGTAACGCGCAGCGTCCGCCGTTGCTTCCGGTCTTACGCTGGCGGCGCCGCAGGACGTGGCGGAACCGATGCGGCCTCGATGTCCAGGCCCCCCGAGCGACGCAACGCCATGCCCAGTAGTGCATGCGAAACGCCATCCGCCATGACCTGGCAGATTGCGGCGCCCATGGGCCGCATGATTTCGGTGTCCCGGAGGCTGAGGATGCGCAACGTACCGAGTTCGGTCGGCCCGGCATGCAGCCGCAGTTCGCGAGACTCCAGACCTTCCACGTGGACATCCCGTGCCACATCCCCCAGCCGGGTTGCAGACCAGCATCGCGGGGCGCCCTCCGATCCACGCAGGTGCAGCTCAAGCCGGGTGAACCCGAGCGCCTTCCCCGCCTCCACCATCAAGGCCCACAGCGTCTCATGGTCGTCCGCTTCCTCCATGCGCGCGCGGATCTCGTGGAGCCGCGCGGCCCGCTCACCCGCTTCCAGCTCGGCCTGCTCCAGCACCCGGTCTCGACGGGCATTCTTGATGACATCTCCGTACCCAAGGACCTTTACGGCGAGGAAAACCAGCGGAACCAGTGCCGCGATGGCGAGCGCCGAGACGCGATCGTCCGCGTAGATGAACACCAGCGCCAGCCCGCCAAGGAAGACGGCACCGGCGTACAGCGTCGCCACTGCCTGGGACTGGGTGAGCCCCTTCCGGAGAAGCAGGTGATGGACATGGTGCTGGTCGGCCCGAAAGATCGGCTGTCCGGAGAGGTACCGCCGGACCACCGCCATTCCGAGGTCGAAGATGGGCAGGCCGAGCGCCAGCAGCGCCGCGACGATGCTGAAGAGGGTGTACGACTTCTGGCTCGAGTGGACGCTCACCAGGGCCAGCACGAACCCCAGGAACAGGCTCCCGGTGTCCCCGAGGAAGATGGTCGCCGGGTTGA
>JAYYRS010000407.1:0-5562 GCA_036126975.1 Myxococcota bacterium | reverse complement strand
AGGGCGGACTTCCGCGGCTGGTCGACGACGGCGTGGTCGACGTAGGTGCAGCCCCGCGAGAAGCAGCGGTCCGCGTCGCAGTCCCGGCTGAGTGCGAACTCGAACCTCTGCTCAAGGTCCTGCAGCTCGACCAGGACAGCGGGGGGGATCTCCCGGCGAGGCACGGCGGGTGCCTTGGCCTGCGCAGAGAGGACGGTCAGGAGAAGCAGCGCAGACATCAGTAGATCCTCACGACGACGCGGCGGTGGCGGGCGAGGCGTTCCTCTTCGGAGAGGCCCTCGAGTTCTTGTTCGGGAAGCGGAACGGTGTCGGCGTAGCCCTCGACGCGCACGCGTTCCGACGACACGCCCACGCCCTCGAGACGCGCGCGCACCGCGTTGGCCCGTCCCGTCGAGAGCTCCCAGTTGGAGGCGTAGCTGCCACCAAGAATGGGCGTCGTGTCGGTGTGCCCCTCGACGGCGAAGCCATAGCGCTCCGCGTAAGGGACCAGGGTGCCCAGCATGCGGTCGAGGACGGCAGCCTGCTCGGTCTGGATCGCCGCACTTCCCGAGGTGAAGACGAGCCCAGAGTTCAGCGAGAGCTTCAGTCCATCATCGGTCAGGTCGGTCTCGATCATGTCCTGGAGTCCTTCCTCTGCGATCCGGGCATCGATCTCCTCCTGGATGCTCGACAGGCTCGCTGGCTGTTCCACGCCGGAGAACTCCCGGGCGATTTGTTGCATCTTGGTGCGACTGACCTGTGCAGCAGCCAGCATCATCGCGAAGAACACGAGGAGATTCGTGATCAGGTCGGCATAGGAGAGCAGCCAGCCCTCATCACTTGTGTAGCTGCGGCGCTTCACTCAGTTCCCCCCCATGCTTTCCCGCATCGACCGGGCCACGAGCTCCTGCACGCTGTGCTGGCATCGCTCGAGGGCGCCCAGCCGCTCGTCGAGGAGGTTGCGGAGGAAGTGACCGATGGGCCCGGCGATGCCGGCGCCAAATGCCACGCCGTAGAGGGTCGCCAGCAGCGCCAGCGAGATCGAGGCGCCGAGGTTGGAACCGTCCTCGCCCATGCTCTGGAAGAGCTGGATCATGCCCGTGATGGTGCCCACCATTCCGAAGCTCGGTGCCAGCTTGGCCAGCAGCTCCCAGTTGCCCACGGCGGGCTGCCAGCGCGCGAGGGTTTCGTGCTCCAGGGAGACGAACGCGGCCCTGACCGCCTCATCGGGCGCCCGGGAGAGCACGAGCGGGAGCATTGCCTGGACCGTCGAGAAGGACGACTGCTCCGCGAGCGCAACAGCCTGGGCCCGTCGCCCCTCCCGCCAGTGCTCCACGAACTGGACCCGCTCGGACTCGAGCGCGTCGGTCTCCTTCCGGAGCGTGCCGAGGCCCGGGAGGATCTGCCGGAGGGCGCCAAAGGTGCGGAAGGTGACCAATGCGCTCGAGGAGACGAGGATCGCCGAGAGTGAACCACCAAGGACCATCACCGCGGCGTGCGCGTCGAAGGCCGAGATCGTCGAGGCGTCCCGCTCGGCGAAGCCGAACCAGACCACCACGGCCAGCAGAATCAATCCAAGTAGCTGCACAGCTTCCTCCCTATGGGGCGTCCGAGCCCTGGAGTTCTTCGAGCTTGCGCCGGACCGAAGGGTCCGACTCGATCTCCTCGGCCGTCTCATACAATTCGATGGCCTTGTCCCGCTCGCCCAGGAGCAGAAGGATGCTGCCCTTTGCTCGCAGGGTCGCGGGGTGCGAGGGGTAGCGGGCGAGAACGAGCTCCGCCCACTCCAGCGCGAGCTCATAGTTGCCCTGCTCCAGCGCGGCATTCATCCGCGTCCGCCCGGCGGTGATGCTCACGGCCGCAGCATCGGGGTTCACGCGGAGGCCACGCTCCCGATACGCCTCGTCCAGCGCGGTGTCGGCCTTCCCCGGCGCCGGGGGCACGAGTCGGGTGGCGGGGATGGTCTCCACGTCCGTGGCGCCGGCCGTGTGGGCGATGACGATCCGCTGACCCGAAGCCAGCATCGGGATCTGGACCTCCGTGAGGACGTCGCCGTCATTCCACCGGACGGTCATCGCGGTCGTCGACCCGAATCCGAGCGGACGGAGCTGGGTTCCCTCCGGCTCGACGAGCGCCTCGTTCACCGCCGGCTCCGGTTCGATGAGGTAGTGCGTGTAGCTGCGCGCGGCGCAGCCAGGGAGGAGCAGCGCGAGGCCAATGAGGGGAGACAGGCGTGGACAGCGCGGGTGACGCTTCATGGAATCACCGGGAGGAGCGAGACATTGAGGAGCGATATGCCGATTCCGACCACGCCGTTGGTGCTGACGGTCGCGACGGCGCCGTAGTTGGACCTGCCGAAGGGAACCCGGACGACCGCGACGCCCGTGAGGAGGGGATCGAGGACCTCCCCGCCTTCCGTCGAGACGCTCTGTACAATCGCGGTCGGCAGGCTGACGATGGCCTTCCCACCAATCAGGATGTCGAGCGGCCGTACCCGCCGGTAGTGGACGGCGCCGAGTCCGACGATGGGGTCAAGCAGCGAGAGGGTGACGCCCGACAGATTGGCATTCGTCCGACCCCACTGGTCGGTCCAGTCGAGGGAGATGTGCTGCCGCGGGTAGACGGCCACGTCAACAAAGGCCTGGGTGAGGCTGTCCCCCCGAGCGCGGCGCTCCAGCTCATCCGACAGGGTGTACATCCGCTCGGTATTGGCAGTCTCGACGAGGTCAGGGTCGACGTTCTGGGCGAACAGGACGCGGGAGCTCGCCAGGTCGACGATGCGAATGGAGACCCCGCCACGGTGCTCGTCGAGCCAGATCGCCGTCTTTGCGGCAGGCGCGTCGCCCCGCGCTGCTGCGTCGAGCCGGAGCACCTCCTGGGTGCTCACGGGTCCCGTCTGGAAGGTGAGCCGACCCTCCTCGACCACGGTACGGGGCGCCATGCAGGCCTCGCAGAGGCGAAGGCCGTCGTTGCCAAGCGTGGACTGCAGGACCTCGATGGCGCGCGTCGCGTACCAGGCTTCGCTGGCTGCATAGCGGGGCTCTGCGCTCACGATCAGCGCAGGAAGGAGTTCCTGGGGAGAAAGGCGGCCGTCCTCGACGCGCATCGCCAGGACCTCTGCGAGCCGGTCGAGGCTGGCGCCGGTCGACTCCGGTCCAGCGAGGGCCGGCGTGCACCAGGACAGCAGTCCCAGGATGGCATTGCTCAGAACCAGAATGACACCTCAGTACCGAGGCTCTGGAACTGGATGCCCGCGATGGTCGTGTAGTTCCCCAGGTTGGGGGAGTTCGACAGGTAGGGGACGGCCTCCAGGAAGGCGGACACACCAACGCGATTGCCCAACCGCAGGTCGAGCCCCGTGTGCAGACCGCCGAAGGTGTTGCGAGGGTCGTCGCCGGCGTTGTCCGTCAGGACCTCGTCGGCCGTGAGCCTCCTCCGTCGGAAGACCGCCGCCGACTGCCCCCACACGCTCATCACGGCGCCGCCCACGAATGCGTAGAGGTCGGGGCGGGTGTGGGAGCGAACCCGGCCCGTCAGGAGACGGCTTACACGGACCTGGCCCATCAGTCCCTGGTAGGCCTGCGGAATGAAGCTGTACCCGACAAGCATGCTCCCGGTCCAGCCTCGGCCCTCGCTGGTCGCGACCTCTGCGCCACTCTGGAGCCATAGGAACGGAGGAGCGCCCGTTGCCAGCCGTCCGGACGGCCGGGCGTAGGTGCGGACCGCGAACCGGACGGGAACGAGGAGGGGACCTCGATCCCGGAGGGCGTCGAGGTACTCGGCGCGGGCGTCAGCGGCGCTCTTCAGGTCACCCGGCTCGCGCAACAGGGCCGGTGTGGATGCCGAGGTGGCGATGGTGCGGCTCCAGACGACCGGCAGGTCGGCCGTCAGCTGCGTGAGCCGGGCCCGCAGGACAAGCCATGCGCCCTCCGCCTCGATGTCGATGAACAGAGCATGCTTGTTGCCGGTGTTGCTGACTGCGGCGAGCGCGGACGGATTGTCGACGCCCCGAGACAGCACCGTGCCCTCCGGACCGGAGTGCACGAGCACGGCCGTGCAGGACGGGCAGTGCACGACCTGCACGTTGGTCGAAGGGTTCTGCGCGAGGACGCCGCTGATGTGGTTCTCGAGCAGCGCCTGCATGCCCGTTCCGAGCCCGACGGGGACGGTGACGCTCGCCAGCACCACGGGGGTGGATTTGTCGAACAGGGGCTCCTGGAGCCATCCGTAGACCATCTCGTCGAGCAGGTCGTAGGCGGCGAGCTGGACCTCGCCGGCGATGCCGGCTCTCACGCGATCCAGCTCCGCCTGCATGGCCTGATCCTCGGACCCGTCCACCGCGTGCGCCGGCGTCACGGCCAGCAGGGCCAGCGCGAACAGCAGGAGTCGGCCTACTGCAGCCATGCCCACCCCCCGTCGATGCAGACACCGGCATGCAGGGCGGTCTCCCTCGGGTCGCGGGCAACCAGTGCGACCAGGGCCTCTGCGGGCCCGATGCTGCCGTTCGCGGCATGGCGTGCACATGCGGCGGAGTACGCCCGGTCGGGCGGCAGCCGGGTGATGATCTCGAGGTCGGACAGGCCGAGGCGGGGTGTGCGGTCGGAGACCGCGAGCCCCTGGTCGACCATCGCGTTCTGCAGGGCGAATCGAAGTTTCCCGACCAGCCGTGTGTCCGGGTCATGTGCCTCGACCAGCCAGGTGCGCGCAGTGCCGTTCGCGCTGAGCGCGCCGACATGCCCCGCCACCGTCTGCATGGTGCGCTCGAGGTCCATGAGCACGGCTTCGATCCGGGGCGACCGGACATCGCTCCGCAGGAGCCGTGCGCGGCAGCGCAGGACCTTTCGCTCGACATAGTCGCCCCGTGGGCGCTCGGGCTCGATGGCACCAGGATGCTGCGTGGCGGCGGCGCCGACCGTGAGTCGCTCGCAGTCGAGTCGGCGCACCTGATTCTTGCTGAAGAACAGACCGGGGGCCGGCGCGGCGGGCAGGAGTGCGGAGAGCACCGAAAGGCTCGCTGCGCGGGCGGTCTTCATCGCACCTCCCGGGTCCGCTCGTCCAACACCTGGCGCTGGACACGGGCGTTGAACAGCAGCTGGCTGAGACGGCCGTACAAGTCTTCGGAAAGGTCCCGTTGCATGGCGTTGCCCGTGAGCTCTGCTTCCGGGGGGCGGACGGTCCAGTCGAGTACCTTGTTGGCGGCCCAGGTCCCCGCTCCGACACGTCGAACGAGCCGGCCCTCCAGGGTGTCCCGGGCGAGCAGGAACCCTTCACCATCCCGGATCTCGACCTCCTGCACGAAGGTCTGCTCGGTGACCCCAGGCAGCAGGGTGAAGCTGAAGGCGAACAACACCCACGACGCCGGGTGCTTCGACTTGTGCACCTGGCGGGACCGCAGCTCGAGGACAAGCTCCGTCCGGGCGGCCATGGGCAACCCGCCGTCTTCGGGTTGCGCGAGCGCCGCGTCCTCGTCCAGGCCGGCGCCTCGCGCATGCGTGTAGGTCTGCACTGCCGCACCCTGGTTCTCGAAGAGCGCCCCGACACGGCGACACAGGCTGGCTGCCTCGGGAGCGCTCACGTAGTCGG
>JAYYRS010000406.1:0-4615 GCA_036126975.1 Myxococcota bacterium | reverse complement strand
CGAAGAGGTCGTGGTGTACCGGGCCCTGCTCGACACGCCTTCCGCACCCTCCGACACGGGCAGCAAGTGATGTTGGACCGCCGCTCATGAGTGACGAGATCGTCCTCGGAATCGACCTCGGGACGACATTCTCGGCCATGGCCGTGGTCGACCGGTTCGGCAAACCCGTCATCCTCACCAACGCCGAGGGCCAGCCCACCACGGCCTCGGTCGTGCATTTCTACGACCCCGAGGCCTGCGTCGTCGGCGAGGAAGCGGTCAAGATGGTGGTGGTCGACCCTTCCAACGTCGTGCGCTTCATCAAGCGGACCATGGGCGAGCCGGACTTCAATCTCGAGTTCTTCGGGCACAGCTACACACCCCAGGAGCTGTCGGCCATCATCCTGAAGAAGCTGCGTGACGATGCAGAGGAGGCACTGGGCCAGCCCGTGCGCGACGCCGTCATCACGGTGCCCGCGTACTTCAACTCCGCCCAGCGAGGCGCGACCGCAGAGGCCGGCGCGATCGCCGGGCTGAACGTGCTCTCCATCATCAATGAGCCCACCGCAGCCGCCATCTCCTACGGGCTCGAACGCCTCGGGGGGAACAACAAGCTTCTGGTGTTCGACCTCGGCGGCGGCACCTTCGACGTCACTCTCATGGAGATCCGCGGCATCTCCTTCCGGACCATTGCTTCCGACGGCAACGCCGAGCTCGGCGGCAAGGACTGGGATGACCGACTGCTCAACCACGTCGCCGAGCAGTTCGCCGAGCGCTTCGGACTCGACCCCCGGGACGACCCGCAGCCCTACCAGGAACTCTACGAACGCTGCCTGAATGCAAAGCTCAGCCTGTCCACGAAGCCCAAGGCCGTCATCCCCGTGAACTTCCGGGGCCACAGGATGGTCGTCACGGTGAGCCGGGAGGAGTTCGAACAGATGACGCAGGACCTCGTCGAGCAGTGTGCCGACACGTGCAATCTCGTCCTCGACAAGGCCGGGATGCGATGGGGCGACCTCGACGAGGTCCTTCTCGTCGGCGGTTCGACGCGGATGCCGATGATCCGGGACACGTTGCGGCGCCTGGCCGGCCGGGTCGAGGCCGCAGGCGTCAATCCTGAGGAATGTGTCTCGCTGGGGGCGGCCCTCGCCGGTGTCCTCCGCCACCGTCCAAGCCATCCTGCGCTCGTGCCGCACCGGCAGGCGCTTGCGCGGAGAGCGCGGGACTCGCGGAGCGGCCGCAGCACTCCGCCATCGCCGCCCGGCCAGGACCGCGCAGATCCGACCACACCCGACATCCGGGGCGGCGTGTTCGATGGCAACGCGTCTCTGTCGGCTGCTTCCCCGCCGGCACGTGATGCCGCCTTGGACTATGTCGGCCTTCCACCCGTCCGGATCACCGACGTCACCAGCCACCCCCTTGGGATGGTCGTCCTTGATAGGGACCTGAAGGAGCGGGTGGTCGCACTGATTCCCGAGGCGACACCACTCCCCTGTGAGCGGAAGGGCCGGTTCGCGTACGCCTACGACAACATGACGGCAGTGCGTGTCGAGGTCACGGAGGGCACCGGGAATCGGCGAGAGGACATCAAGGTCATCGGAGAAGTCATTCTCGAGGACCTCCCCCCTCGTCCAAAGGGCACGCCCATCGAGGTGGTCTACCGGTACGGCCTCAACCAGATCCTGGAGATCGACATCGTGGATGTCCAGACCCGCCGGGTGCGCCGGGCACGCATGGACCTCAAGGGGGCTCTGGAGCGGACGGCACTGGAGAAGGCGAGGGCGAACGTCGCGCGGTTCCAGGTCCACTGACCGTCCGGCTCGTGTCGCGTGGACCTGCTGCCTGCTGCGGGCCCGTCCGCGGCTGCGCTGCAGCGGTGCGCGGCGTGGGCATCCATGGGGGCTCGCATGCCGATTGACCCCAGGTCTCCCCAACGCTACAGCACCGGGCACTTGCGGCATTGGGCGGTCGATGAACCCGCGCGACCTGGACCACATCCAACGCTTTCTCACCACGGTGGGCCGGTCGAGCCTTTTTGAGTATTTCGGGGTCGAGCCCGACGCGCCCGACGACGGGGTAGAGGCCGCCATCAAGCAGCGGCGCGCTTGGGCGCAGGGACAGCAGTCCAACCCCAAGTACAGACAAGAGGCCATCTGGGTCATCAAGAACATCGCGCGCTGTCGCAGGGCGATGGTGGATGGGCGGCTGCAGTACATCGCGGCGACGCGTACGGCTGCCCAGCAGAAGGAGTTCGAGGTTCTCGACCTGTTCATCCTCGGCAACATCGCCGATGGCGTACTCAGCGTTCGCGGCGAGCGCGCCATCCTGGAGCAGGGAGACGCGCAGGGGCTGCCACGTGACCTCGTGCAATCCCGACTCGCGGAGCTGCTGGTGGAGCGCGGCGCGCGTCGAGAGGGGGACGTCGCGAGCGGGCCTTTTGTTGACCATTACGCCATCCTGGGGGCCCATCCGGACGCCGACATCAACTCGCTTGAGCGTGCGTACCGGGAGCGGTACCACGCCGCTCGGCAACTCGCTGACCCGCGCGAAACCGAACGCGTGTACGCCGAGCTCGATGCAGCCTGGGAGGTCCTCCGCAGCCCGGGCACCCGGGCGCGATACGACGAACGGCATCGGGAGGAACGCGAGGACGACCCCGCAGACCTCACACCGGCGGCATCGGTGGGGCGGCTTCGGCTTGGTGTCGAGACGCCGGCTGCCCCTGCGACGGATGCAGGCACCCGGCAGCCCCACAACGCCTCCAGCGAGCTGGCAGCGGTCGCGCGAACCCCTCACCCATCCCGCCTGGAGCTCGTCGGTCCGGACACCATCGAGCTCAGCGTCGAAGGACGGAGAACCGCCGCGTCGCTCACGGTCCGCAAGGTGGGCCCAGGCGCCATGCCAGGAAGGGTCTTTGGCGACCAGGGTTGGGTGTCCGTATCCCCCAGCCGCCTC
The DNA here is from genome assembly GCA_036126975.1 of Myxococcota bacterium. Taxonomy (GTDB): domain Bacteria; phylum Myxococcota_A; class UBA796; order UBA796; family UBA2385; genus JAYYRS01. Next base: position 1,681 of record JAYYRS010000406.1, on the reverse strand, counting down.
GACCCCGACGTTTCCGAGCAGGTCATCACGGTTTCGGTCGACGCGACGGCGATGGGGAGCACGAAGGCCGTCGCGCGGATCACGGTCGCCACCGAGGACGGACAGCGGCGGTCGGTCACCATTCACGCCGCGAGACGCACACGGACCACCCGCGCCATTGGCGCCGCGGTTCTCATGCTCGGCGTTGTGGCCTACGGGATGCATGAGACGGGTTTCGGCCCGCTTCAACCACCACCGCCTCCTGAGGGCACCCTCGTCGTGGAGGTCGATCCCCCGGGGGGAGTCATCTTCGTCAACGGGGACCTCGTAAGCACGGCGGGAACGGCACGGCTCGGCCACGGCCTGTCGATCGGAGAGCCACTCCGGATCCGGGTCGAGCAGGACGGGTTCGACACATGGGCGGGCGAGGCCATCCTGGAAGATGGACGCGAGACACGAGTGGAGGTGGTCCTGGTCCTGACGGACAAGATGGACTGGGTCCCGACCGAAGGGGATGTGCGCGCCGAGATCCCCGCCGAGGACCTGCAGCATGCACTCGCGAAACGGACGGACCGATTCGATGGCTGCTACGAGAAGCACCTCGAGGGGGCCGCACCCGGCAGCCTCGCCCTCACCAGCCTCATCGCCCACGTGAGTGCCCGGGGCAGATTCATCGGGGTTCGTTTCGACGCCGAGAACCACCCGCCGAGCGACCCGCTGCACAACTGCCTGAAACGGCAGCTTCGCTCCATCAAGCTCCCACTGTTCACCGGCGACTACGCGGTGGTCCGGCACCAGTTCCGGTACACCGTACCCACCGACATGGACGCACCGTGAGCCCGACCGGCAAGGGCGACCGTCTCGAGCGGCTTCTCGACGATGCCGAGCAGGCACTCGATCAGGGTGCTCCGGAGGCTGCACTGAGCCTGTGTGCCCAAGCCCTCGAGCTCGAGCCAGGGCACCCGGGGGCCTGGTTCGTACGCGGTGACGCGACGCGGGCCCTGGGGGCGCTGGAGGAGGCGGCCGATTCGTACCGACGAGCCGCCCTCGCCCGACCGAGTCATGCGTCCAGCTGGGCTTCCTACGGACTCGTCAGCTTCGAGCTGCTGCAGCTGGAGGAGGCACAGCGAGGCGCGAGTCGGGCGATCCGGGAGGAACCACGCAACCCAGAGGGCTGGTGGGTGCACTCCCTGCTTGCGGAGTGGCGCGGGGACCTGCCGGGAGCAGAGCGTGCGCTGCTGCATGCCCGGTTTCTCGACCCCGTCGGCTACCCGATTCCCGCGAGACTCACCGACGACGAGGTCGAGTCGCTCGTCGAAGAAGCCCTGACCGAGCTTCATCCGGACATCCGATCTTATCTTGCGAATGTCGCCATCCTCCTCGAGGAACTGCCCGACGAGGAGACCCTCCGGGTCTACGACCCCCCCGCGTCGCCCCTGGAGCTGCTGGGCTTCTTCAGCGGTCACTCCCTGATGGAGCGGAGCAGCGAGGACCCATGGAGCAACCTGCCTCCCACCATCGTGCTCTTCCGTCGGAACCTCGAACGGCATGCCGGCAGTCGCGATGAGCTGGTCCACGAGCTGCAGATCACGCTTTTCCACGAGATCGGCCACTTCCTCGGCCTGTCCGAAGAAGATCTGGAAGCGCGCGGCCTCGACTGAACGCCCGGATCGTGACCATACGGGTCACGAAGAACCCCCGG
>JAYYRS010000405.1:0-3681 GCA_036126975.1 Myxococcota bacterium | reverse complement strand
GGGAGCCACGCACCCGCATGCGGTCCAGTACGTACCGCGTCCTCGCCCTCGCCTTGGCGCGGGCCTTTTCCCGCCGCTCGGCCGTCGCCCCCACAAAGGGGTTGTAGGAGGCGGGGGCCTTCACCATTCCGGCGATGAATGCGCACTCCAACGTGGTGAGCTGCTCGACCTCCTTGTCAAAGAAGTATCGAGCCGCGATGCCGATGCCTCGCCCGTTCGCGCTGACATGGAACTGGTTGGCGTAGAACTCGAGGATGTCGTCCTTGTCGTAGTGGGCCTCGAGTCGCAGGGCGTTCACCAGCTCCCGCCACTTGGACTGCAGGGAGCGATCCGGCCGGTAATACAGGTTCTTGGCGGTCTGCTGGGTCAGGCTGGACCCACCGGCGACGAGCCGTCCGGCCTGGATGTTCTGCATCATGGCCCGGGCGATCCCCCTCGGATCGACGCCACGGTGCCGGAAGAACCGCTGATCCTCCGAGGCGACAATGGCGTCCTTCCACGCCTGCGGAACGCGGTCCTTGGCGACGTACTCCCGATGCTCCCGGGAGAAGAACACACCCAGCCGGGTCTCCCCGTCCCGGTACAGGATGGGCGACTCCTGCGCGATGATCTCCTCGATCGCGGCGCGGGCGAGGTGAGGCCCGGGATCATCCAGGATGTCGTGCTTGTAGAACCACGCGAACCATGCGGATCCGGCGATGCCGAGCCCCAGTCCCACCGCCACGGACCACTTGGTGACCCGGACCAGGACCCGCACCAGGGAGCGAAGGCGCGCACGCAGCGTCGGCCGGGGACGACGGTTCCGCCGATGGGCGGATCGCATTCGGGTGTAGCGATCACTGAGGCTCATGACAGGGACACTCCTGCGAGATGGGCGAGCGCGCGATGCGCCCGCGACGCCGGCCAGCACTCTGCAGCAGCGCGGGACGCCGACCGGAGGGCCGGCGTTTGCAAGACCCGATCCAGCGCCTCTGCAAAGCCCTCGACGTCATCGGGACGCGAGACGACCTGCCAGGCCTCGGGCAGGATCTCCCCCGCACCATCGCGCCCCGAGGTCACGACCGGCACGCCACAGGCCATGGCCTCCAGACAGACATTCGCAGAGGGGTCGTAGCGGGTGGGACGCACAAGCGCGAGTGCGCCGGGGAGGATGTGTTCAATGGCATCGTCCGCGCCGAGCCAATCGACCCGTTCGGCGACGCCAAGCGCCGCAGCCCGACGACGGAAGCGGGCCTCGTTGGGGTCGGAACCGACCACACCCAACCGCACCCCCCGCAAACGGGGCAACAACGCGAGCGCCGTCTCCAGGCCCTTGCGCACCCAGCCATGACCCACGAACAGCACCCGGCCGCCTTCCCGCGGTCGCCGTGCCGGCGTGAAGCGCTCGAGATCCACGCCATTCCGGATGACATGGACCTGTGCCGGTTCGAGGTCGTGATGCACGAGCGCGTCCCGACGAGCCATCTCGGAGTTGAAGACCACCACCCCGGCTGTCGCGAGGGCCCGGGCATCTCGTGCCAGCTCCCGCCTGTCGGCGAACCCGGGCCGGCGGTCCCCGAGCGCTGCAGCGTGTGCACCGCCGCCGGCCCGCAGCACATCGAATCCGGGCGCCCGCAGGAACCCGACCATCACATCCACGCTTCCCCGTGGAACCCGTTGGGCTGCCCGTTCGAGCAAGGCTGCCTTGAGAATGCGTCCGCGGCCCGCCCAGCCGCCGAGGGGCGAGATCGATGCACCCGGCACCGCGGCATCCGCCTGCCGACAGAACACCGTGACCGAATGCCCGGATGCAACCAGCGCACGCGCGAAGCCGAGGGTGAACCTCTCCGTGCCGCCGTGGGGGGAGAGACGTCGAACGACGAGCCCGACCCTCACGGGCCCTCCTCGCCGAGCCGCACGCGGGACCACTTCAGCAGAACGTAGACGGCACCCAGTACCGCCACCAGCAGCCCGCGCGTTCCGTCGCGGAAACCTGCTCGGAGTAGATAGCCCTTTACGAAATGTAGCGGGGGTCGGAGCAGCAGGTCCCACCATCGTGCCTCGACTCCATCGGCTCGCAGGCCCGCCGCGCTCGTCGCGGCGTACTGGTCGATGGTCCGAAGATGCTCACCGAAGTTGCGGTACGGTACGTGGAGGAGGTCACCGCTGAGGTCACCGCGCCGGCCATCGAGCACGACGCGGTCATGGGGGTCCCGCCCGCCCCAGCGTGCGCAACGACGGTCGAACAGCCGCACACGACGGTCGGGATACCAGTTGCCGTGGCGCAACTCGGCGCCGAGGTCGGTCGAGAGGCGCGAGACGGCGTAGCCCGCCGCGCGGGGACCATCCGCCATGACGGTGCGGACCGCTGCCGCCAGCTCGGGCCCGACCCGCTCATCGGCATCGATGCTGAGAATCCAGTCATGGGAAGCCAGCGCCAGCGCGCGGTTCTTCTGGGCGACATGCCCGGGCCAGTCGGTCCGCTCGACCCGAGCACCGAGCGCGCGAGCGACCGCGACGGTGTCATCCGCAGACCCGCTGTCGAGCACGAGCACCTCGTCCGCAAAGTCCACGGAGCGGATGGCATCGCCGATGCGGTCCGCCTCGTCCCGAGCGATGATCGTCACGCTGAGCGGCAAACGCGCGCCTCCCCCCACGTCGGGGCTTGCAGCATCCAGCGAATCGCATAAGACCTGCCGCTCGATGGGGCGACGTACCCAAGTGGTTAAGGGGCGGGTTTGCAAAACCTGTATTCACCGGTTCGAATCCGGTCGTCGCCTCCACCCTACCCCCGACGCGGATCCGGTCCCGGGTCCGCGTCGTCTGTTTTTGGCCGCCTCGTTTGCGCAACGTCCACCCTGGCGGTGGTCGCCGCCTGCACCGACCCGCCCGACCCGGCCCGCCGGCCGGATTGTGGTTCCGCGGGCGGCTCGACCGCCCCATACGTCTGCTGGGCAGGCAGCACACCGACTGGACAGCCACATGCGCTGCTGCTCGGCGTGCCCGGGGGTCCGCTGGACCAGCTTGTCGGGGACCCCGACGTGTCGACGTTCCTCAATGAGCGCTTCGAGGCGCGATTCCTGGCGCTCGGCGTTGCGGCACCAGACGAGCGGACCCTCCTGCTCGACCCATCGGGCTGCCTGCTCCCCTCGGGGGAAATCCGGGCCGCCGCTCCCCAGGAGTGGATTGGAGCGGTGAACCGCGCCCTCACTGCCGCGCGCGACACTGCCCCGGAGCGGGCGCTGGACGCTCCCGACCTGCAGGGCATTCCGGTGAACGTGGCGGACCGCCATCCCCTGGCTTCCCCGTGCGCATCCGCAAAGCCTTGACGAGGCTCTGGCTTCCAGTCAGGACCGCACTCGGCTACGGCCCCGGCATGCATCGGCTCCGTCTGCTCTCCGCTTCTTCCACCCTCGCCCTCGCGGGATGCGGGGCAAATGGACTCGCCCAAGCCTGGCAGTTGGATAGGGTGCGCATCCTTGGCGTCCGCGCCACGCCCGCCGAGCCTCGACCCGGCGACCGGGTCACGTTCGAGTCTCTGGTGTACACGCCCGCGGAGACCCAGCTCGGCGGCGTCTTGTGGTTCGCGTGTCTGCCCGAGGGCGCGGATGACTTCGGCTGCGAACTGGACCCAAGCGTCGCAGACCTGTTCAACGACGACATCGAGGACCTGTCCCCGGAGGAGCAGGCGGCCCTGTATGC
>JAYYRS010000404.1:0-3603 GCA_036126975.1 Myxococcota bacterium | reverse complement strand
CGTTCGTCGCAGCGGCCGTCGCGACGTTCCCGACTACAAGAATGACGTCTGGATAGCGCTTCCGGATCCGTTCAGCCGAGCGGAGGACGCCCATCGAGTGGCCATGGGCGGTGTCGATCACCAGCACATCCACCCCCGCCTCGATGAGCGCCGCGGTGCGGACATCTGCATCGGCCCCGACGCCCACCGCGGCGCCCACGACCAGACGGCCCTCGGCATCGCGATTGGCCCGCGGGTGACGCGAGGCGGCCTGCAGATCCTTGAACGTGATGAGACCGCGCAGCCGTCCTGCGTCGTCCACCACCAGCAGCTTCTCGATTTTATGGGTCTGGAGGAGGTCCTTGGCTGCCTCGAGATCCGTACCGGGGGGACAGGTCACGAGCCCTGCGGACGGGGTCATGACCTCTTCGATAAGCCGGTCGAGGTGGCGCTCGAAGCGGAGATCCCGGTCCGTCAGGATTCCAACGACCCGATTGTCGGCAACGACCGGAAATCCGGAGATGCCCCGACGACGCATGAGCTGGCGCGCGTCTCGCAGTGACTGGTCGGGGCGGAGCGTGATCGGATCCGGGATGACGCCGGTCATCGCACGCTTCACCCGCGCCACCTCTGCCGCCTGGCTCTCCGGCGACATGTTCTTGTGGACGATGCCCAGCCCCCCTTCTCGCGCCATGGCGATGGCGGTTCGGGCCTCGGTGACGGTGTCCATTGCCGCAGAGATCAATGGCACCTGCAGGTGCAACCCCCGCCCCATGTCCGTGGACACGTCGACGTCATTCGGGAGGACCTCGGAGCGCGCCGGAACCAGGAGGACATCATCGAAGGTGAGCGCCAGCGGAACGTCGGGAGTCAGCATCGGGTCTCCAGGGGGCGGCAGAACAGAATCGCCAGAAGGGCCCCCCGGCTTCGCCCGGGAGAGAGGCCCTTAGCCCCCCGCCACTGCTGGCCGCAAGCCCCATGCGCGCGACGATCCCGCGCGTCCCGCGCCAGACCTCTTCACGGCGGGATCTGCTGCATGCCCGGGATTGACTGCAAGGGCCAGAACCCGCTATAGCCGCAAGGATTTCCTCTGCAGGAGCACTCGATGCGAACCCTCATCCTTGCCAGCACCCTCGCCACCCTTGCCGCTTGCGGCCCCAAGGCTGGTGGCACCTATGAGGTGGCAGCCGCCACGGGCGACACCACTGCTGCCGACGGCATCAAGACCGAGGCGGATGGTCTCTGGGCCGAACGCGGCGACAAGGCCAAGCTGGTGGCCGCGCTCGCCAAGTACGAGCAGGCATACGCATCGAACCCGACCGACCGCGACGTCGCGGTCAAGCTCACCCGGGGCTACTACTTCCTCGGCGACGCGCACGAGTCCGACAAGGACGCCAAGATGGCGCAGTGGGACACATCCATCGCCTGGGGCAAGAAGTGCATCGCGCTCAACAAGGACTTCACCGCACTTCTCGAGAAGGGTGATGAGGACGAGGCCAGCGCATCTCGCACCGCGACGAAGGCCGATGTCCCGTGCATGTACTGGATGGCCACCTCGCTGGGCAAGTGGGCCAAGGCGAACGGCATCGCCAAGTCGCTCAAGCACCTGCCCACGGTCAAGGCCTTCATCGGCAAGGTGAGCGAGCTCGACCCCAGCTACTTCCATGCGGCATCCGACCGCTACTGGGGTGCGTACTACAGCGTGGTGCCGAGCTTCGCCGGCCAGGATCTCGACAAGTCCAAGGAGCACTTCGACAAGTCGATCGCCGCCGCTCCTGCCTACTTCGGCACCAAGGTGCTGATGGCCGAGAACCTTGCGGTCAAGAAGCAGGACCCCGCGATGTTCGATGCCCTTCTCGATGAGGTCATCAACGGCGACCCCAACGCGGTCGCCGAGATCGCACCGGAGAACGCCATCGAGCAGGCCAAGGCCAAGGCCCTCAAGGCCAAGAAGAGCGACTTCTTCCGGTAGGCCACACTCCCCCTGCGCGGCGCCGGGCGGACGTTCCGGCCCGCGCCCCGTGTCCCGCATCCGACCGGTAACCGCCGGCCGTCCCCGCTTCGGAGAACCCATGCGCAAGCGCCACATCGCTGCCGGCATCGGCCTCGCCGCCGCCGTCATGCTCCTGCCCGAGCAGGCCACCCACGCCGAGGCGGCCCACGTCGTCAACTTTGGCACCATGGCCCCCGCCGGCACGCCCTGGTCCGACCAGCTCGAAGACATCAAGGCTCGGGTCGAGCGGGATTCGGGCAAGCGCATGCAGGTGAAGCTCTTTCTCGGCGGTGCGCTCGGCGGCGAGCTCGAGATGCTGAACGACGTGAAGGGGGGCGACCGCTTGCAGGGCGGCGGCTTCTCCACGGGCGCGATGGGCGAGGCCCTCGACGTTCCCGCACTCACCATGGTCGAACTGCCCTACCTGTTCCGGAACGTGGGAGAGGCGGATGCCGTCCTCGATGACGTTCTGTACGAGCCCGTCTCCGCCGCTCTCTCCAAGAAGGGAATCGCCTTCTACGCGTGGGCAGAGAACGGTTGGCGGAACATGGGCACCAACGGCGCGGAGGCGCCCGTGAGTCCGGCGATCCTGGCCGGCTACAAGATGCGCTCCCAGGAGTCGCCGGTCCACCTCGACATGTGGAAGGCACTGGGCGTGCAGGCCGTGCCCAAGCCCACCACGGAGATCCTGCCGAGCCTCAAGACCGGGATCGTGAGTGGCTATGACAACTCCCCGCTGTTCAGCCTCGCGGGGGGCCTGATCGAGCCCATCACCCACTACACGCTCACCCAGCACATCTACCAGCCTGCCGCCGTCGTCTACTCTCAGAAGTTCATCGACGGTCTGCCGGAGGACCTCCGGGCGATGGTGATGGCGAACGCCCGGGAAGAGGGCATCCGCGGCCGCAAGGGGGTTCGTTCCCTTGAGGCCGAGCTCATCGGGACGATCGAGGGTCTCGGGGCGAAGGTCGTGCGGCCGACCGACGAGCAGAAGAAGGTCTTCCGCCAGAAGACCCGGCCCGTGCACAAGCAGTTCCTTGCGGCCAACCCCGACATGGTGCCGCTGTACAAGCAGGTCCGCGCAAAACTCGACAGCATGCGCTGAGCCAGCCGGGGGGGCTCGGCTCCCCTGCCCCGCCCCAACGCGAAAAGGCACGCCGTGTACAAGTTCCTCGTCGCCTGCTTCGACGCGCTCGAGCGCGTCATCACTGCCGTTGACAGTGGCTGGCGACGCGCATGGCGACGCTTCCGGGACGGGCCGCTCCAGAACATCCTGTTTGCGCTGATTATCTTTCTGACCGGCATTCTCGTCCTGGTCCGAGCCACACTCGAGGAACTGGACGAGCTCCTCGCGGGCCTTGAGAAGGGTGTCATCTCCATCGCGCTGCTCGCGATGACGGCCCTGTCCTTCCTCGACTACCTCCGGCGCGAGGTTCCCGGGGTCGACTTCAGCATCCAGGGCGGCGCGAACATGGCCGTCGTCCTGATGGTCTGGGTGGGCTTCCTTGGGGCATCGCTTGCGACGCGCCAGCGCAAGCACCTTGCTGTGGATGCGTCAGACCGCATCCTTTCTCCGCGCGCCGCCCGAATGACCAAGCGGTTCAGCGGCATCGCGGCCGCCGTCTTCTGCT
>JAYYRS010000403.1:0-4889 GCA_036126975.1 Myxococcota bacterium | reverse complement strand
GGAAGACGGTCCACTTGGCGCGTCCCCCCTCGCGGGCCCCGGCCACGACCTTGTTGAAGACCTTCTCGAAGATTCGCGGCACAGCTGCAACGAATGTGGGCTTGACCACCGCGAGGTTGGGGACGATGCGGTCGAGCCGGCCGTCGATTGCGGTGGGGATTCCAATCCGGATCACCGCGGCCTCGAGCACCTTGCCGAACGAGTGGGACAGGGGGAGCCACAGGAACTGCTTGTCTGCCGGCGACATGATGCCCAGGCCGTCCATGGCCTCTGCCTCATAGACCCAGCAGTCATGGACGAGTTCGACACCCTTGGGTTCGCCGGTCGTGCCCGAGGTGTAGATGAGGGTTGCGATGTGGTCCGGCTGGACCTCCGCGATGCCCGTCTCGTAGGCGCCCGGGTGCGCCTCGTGCCACGCCTTGCCCTGCTTCTCCAGTTCAGCGAGGGAGATCGCCCATCCATCGTCCGAACCGGGGCCGGAGATGAGCACGACCCGCTCGACCGCGGGGATGCGGTCCCGGATCGACATGATCTTCTCGAGCTGCGACGGGTCCTCGACAAACAGCACGCGGGTCGCCGAGTCGGTCAGGATGTAGGCGCATCCCTCCGCGGTGGTGTTCGGGTAGATGGTCGTGGTCGCGCCGCGCGCACAGGAGATGCCGATGTCAACGAGCACCCATTCGTAGCGGGTGCTGGAGAGGATGCTGCATCGCTGTTCGAGCTCGAGTCCCATCGCCCGGAGGCCACCCGCGATGTTCCGGACCCGCTCACCGACGTCCTTCCAGCGAAGCGTCTGCCATGCATCCCGGTCGTCGGGGTAGTAGAAGGCGTCCGAGTCCGGCGTGGACGAGACCCGGTGAAGGAACATCTCCGGGAAGGACTTGAACGATGCTGCGCCCACGCGAGCTCCGGGTGTGGAGGGGGGAGTGGCGGTGAGGGAGCCGGCGCGGGGTCGAGCCGGAGGACCCGGTCCCCTAACGAGCGGCCCCAGAGGGGCAACGAGGGTGTGATGCTGAGTCGGGGACTGGAGGAACTGGCGGAGCGGCTGGCTCGGACCGCAGTGCGAAGCGACCCCGGGACGCATGCAGACGTCGCGATCGTCCTCGGCGGTGCGCCTCGGTACCGGGCCCCCACTGCGGTGACCCTGTGGCGGTCGGGAGCGGTCGCGGCCATTGTCGCGGTGGGCGGCGCCGATGGGCACTCGGAAGCACGCCGGACCGCGGCCATCCTGGCCGGCCTCGGGGTGCCGGAATCGGCGGTGGTCGTTCTCGCGGAGGATGCGCCCGGCACCTGGGACGAGGCCCGCGTCGTCGCGCGGGCGGCGCAGGAGCATGGGTGGAGCTCCGTGGTCGTGGTGACCTCGGCCTACCACACCCGCCGCGCCGGTCACCTGTTCGAATGCGCCATGGGTCCGTCCGTGAGGGTGTCGGTGCGAGCGGCCGTCGACGAGCCCTGGACGACCGGCAGCTGGTGGAAGAGCCCGCACCACCGTCGCCTGCTCTTTGCCGAGCCCATCAAATACCTGGGGTGGCGCACCGGCTTGCGCGCGGCGTGGTGGCGGTATGTCGGTGCGCGGCCATCCCGGCGTCGGGGTTCGGCCTGAGCCGGGGCATCAACGAGACGTGACGGTCTTGTCGTCCCAGTTGATGGTGGCGAAGTGCGTCATGGTGTCTTCGCCGGTGATGGTCCGAGTGTCGGTCCATTCCAGCTGACCGAGCATGTAGACGTTCACCGTGACATCGTTGCCGCCTGCGAAGGAGCTCCCGGGGTAGTCGTGCACGTGCACGTCGAAGCTGGGATCGGTCGGGTTGAAGATGTTGATGTTCTCGGGTCCGGTCCCACCGATGTCGTCGATGTCGAGGCTCGGGTCATCCGAGGAGTCTCCGCTCACGCCCCAGTCGAGGCCACGCCCGACGCAGTTCTGCCAGTTGCAGTCGTCACTGCCCCAGAGGCTGCCGCCGGACCGCACGAGGTGGAGGTCCATGTCGTCTCCGGAGTGCACCCAGTACATCTCCACCCACAGGTCCTGGGAAGGCTCCGCGGTGAGGGTGGCGATGCACGGCTCGGAGGACACACCGACATCGTTCGTGACGACCAGCTGTGCGGTGTACTCCCCCACAACGTCTGCGTAGAAGTTCGTGCGGTCTGCATCGCCGGGCGGCATCTGGGCGGACGAGCCGGTGGGTTTGGAGATGAGTCCCCACTCGTAGTCGGTGATCACATGCCCGGACGGGTCGTATGACTCGCGGCCGATCCAGGTCACGGCGTCGTAGAGCGCGAACGCCTCGGAGGGAGACGCACTGCACACGGCGATGGGCTGCTCGAGGGTGGTCCCACGCAGGTCCGCACGGTCTGTCTCGGAGGGGTCGTTGGAACTCACCCACAGCTCGCCCTGATAGAAGCCGTCGACCAGCGGGGAGAACGCGACCTCGATGGTGGTCTCCTCCCCAGGCTGCAGGGTGCTCGGTACAAACCCGTCCAGGCTGAAGGTTTCTCCGACGACCGCGGCCGTATAGAGCTCCAGGGGCGCGCCGCCGGTGTTGACCAGGGCCACGTCGCGAGCCGAGACGGTTCCGGGGTCGTTCAGACCGAAGTCAACGGAGGCCGGCTCGATGGTGAGCTGCGGCCAGAGCCCCGCTCCGTCGAGTCGTACGAGGACCTCCGGCGCGACGGGGTCATTGGACAGGACGACGGCGATGGCCGCATCCTCCACATTCGTCGGGGTGTACGTGACCAGCACCTCGCGGACCTCGCCGGGCGCGAGCTGGCTGGCCTCGAGGTCCGTCTGGAGCGTGTACGCCGGCGAGCCCTGGAGCCGGATGCCATCGACGCGCAGGGCCTCGCTGCCGACGCTCCGCACCTCGAATACTTCGCTGGCCGTCTCGCCGGGCGCGAGCCCTCCAAAGCTGATCTGCAGGGGCGTGACCTCGAGGCCGGCCGTCTGTGACCCCGGGTCGACCTTCTTGCCCACCCCGGTCTCGATGCAACCAGTGAGCGACAGCGTCGCGAGCGCTGCGAGCGCCGCGCGCGGATGATTCCTGGTCATGCTGGTGTCCTCCCCGATCCCTGCACCCATACCGTGGCACGAGACCCGTGCACCGTCCACCAGACGTGAAACAAGCTCACATGCACGCTACGGGGGCAGGGCCCGCCGCCGTCGGCCCCGGAGCCCGCCATGAAATCGACCGCCCGTTCTCTGCTCGCTTCCGCCGTCCTGACCGCGCCTTCGGTGGCATTGGCGGGGGAGCTGGATGTCGCCTGGAGTACCTCTCCAGCCGGTGGACGCGGTGCGGTGACCATGCTGGACGTGGTCGCCGGCACGATCCCCTCGATCGAGCTGAAGGGCCCGGAAGGGGAGCGGTACCGGCTGTCACTGGAGCTCAAGCCAGAGGCCGACGATGTCGTGACCATCGAGGGTCGGATCGAGAGCATGCGGTACCGGCGCAATGGCACCGTCCGCTACAAGGAGGTTGCGCGCCCCATCGTGTCGACCAGCGACGGGGAGCGGGCGTCCCTGTCGTTTTCGCCGAAGCGTTACCTGACCTTCGAACTGCACTTCTCGCCACGCCTGTCGGACAGCCTCAACCGTCCCCCAATGATCGAACGCGCTGCCGACGAGCCGGCGTCGGCGGAGTAGCGCGGGACAGGCGCGCACGCGCTGCGGGCGCCGGCTTCAGCTGACGGCGGTCGCGGCGGCGCGCAGCGAAGCACATCCCGCGTCCAGCATGCCGTCGACGCGCCGGCCGAGGTCCGCCCCGAGCGCATCCATGTACGCCAGCGTCGCGACGATGCCGTGGGCGGTGGCGAGGGCGAGCGCGGCGAGGTCACGGTGCACCTCCTTGACGTCCGACCCGCCCGCGAGACGCCGCTCGAGGACCATGAGGACCTGTTCCCGCCGTGGCTGGACGGTCTGCTCCAGGAAGCCCGGCACGATGCCCACCACCGCGGGCCATTGGTGCAGAAGCCGGTAGCGGTCCAGGTCGGCCCGGTGCCAGGTCACGCCCGCCCGAACCGCGGCCTCGAGTGCGTCGGCACCGTCGCCCGCCGCGTAGGCGGCGCGGGTGAGCTCCGTGGCCTCCTCGGCTGCAATCTGGTCCGCGAGGGCAGCGACGAGCTCTTCGCGAGATCGGAAGTAGTAGTAGAAGCTGGGTTTGCTCACGTCGGCCCGACCGGCGACACGTGCCACGGTGAAGCCCGGCAGCCCCTCCTCGGCGAGCACCTCCCGGGCCGCGTCGAGCAGGGCCGCGCGATGGCGTGCGTGGCGGCGTGCCTTTCGGGCATCGCGTCGGACCTCAGGCGGAGTGGGGAGGTTCACGGCTTCCTCGCGCACGAATGGCAGGGGTATGGGGGCATTGGAGTGCTACCCCAGCGATCGCGACCGTCCAGTGTGGGTGCGCGCAGCGTGCGCGCCGGCTACCCGCCGCCCATGTTGCGCATCCACGGACTCCGCCTCGCTGCCGGCCCGCTCGACCTCTTCGCGGGTGCCGATGCGCACGTGCATCCCGGCGAGCGCGTGGGTCTGGTTGGGCGCAATGGATGCGGGAAGACGAGCCTCCTTCGCGCCATCCGGGGCGATCTCCTCCCGGAGGCCGGGAGGATCGTCGTCCGGAACGGAGCCCGCGTCGGCTTCCTCGACCAGCATGCCGACACGGCCTCAGCGCGGACGGTGTGGCAGGAAGCGCGGGCGGGGCTCGGACCGGTGCTCACGCTCGAGGCCGACTACCAGCGTGCACTGGCGGAAGCCGAATGCGGCAGTGCCAAGGCGATCGGCCAGCTCGAGGAGGCGACGGAGCGGTTGCGGATGGCCGGAGGTTTCGCACTCGACGAGCGGATCGGCGCCGTGCTCCACGGGCTCGGTCTCGGGGCGGATGTGTGGGGCCGCCCCTGCA
>JAYYRS010000402.1:0-4404 GCA_036126975.1 Myxococcota bacterium | reverse complement strand
GGCCCTGCCAGCGCTCGACGCGCTCGACGCCTCGGGCGACCTCGCCTTCGGGATCAACATCATCCGCGATGCCATCCAGGACCCCATCAAGGCCATCGCCGCCAACGCGGGCGTCGACGGTGCACTGGTCGTCAACAAGGTCGTCGCTGGCAGCGGCGCCTACGGCTACAACGCCGCCACCGACACCTACGGCGACATGCTGGAGATGGGCGTCATCGACCCCACCAAGGTCGTGCGGTCCGCACTCCAGAACGCCGCCTCGGTTGCCAGCCTGCTTCTCACCACCGAGGCGGTCATTGCCCAGAAGCCCCAGAAGGCGGCTCCTGGCGGTGACGCTGGCGGCGGCATGGGCGGCATGGGCGGCATGGGCGGCATGGGCGGCATGGGCGGCATGATGTGATGCCCAAGGGTTGTGCGGCGTCCGGATTCGGAGCCGCGCTGCCAACCGCGCACCCGCCTGGACGCTTCGTCCGGGCGGGTGCTCCGCTTTGGGCGAGAGCCGTTCGTGGGCCCGTGCGGCCGATCGGATCCGTCGGGTTCGCTGGACGCTTCCCGCAGGCGATAGGATCGAAGGACGGAGTTCCAATCATGCGTCCAGTCACCCTGCTTCTCATTCCCCTTTTGGCCGCATGCAAGGGAGACGACAGCGGCATCGTCCCGGAGGGTCCCCACGCCATTTCGTTTGATGGCGGCCCGTCGTGCGCCTCCGCGCGGGCCCAGTCGGCTGGCCCGCCTCCCGAGTTCACGTTCGAGGCGTGGGTGAAGGCGGACCCCGGCTCTGACCAACGCGGGCATCCCTTCGTCGTCTGGGACGGCGTGGCTGCGCTCTGGCAGAGTGCAGACGGCTACGTCGTGATGTCGGATGCTTCGGGAGAGTTGGTCGGCGCGGCCTACCCTGCCGATGTGATGGACCAGGAGGCACACCACGTGGCTGGAACGTGGGATGGCGCGGTCATGAGCGTGTACGTCGACGGCGTCCGGGGCGCCTTCAGCAGCGCCGGCCGACCGGGCGACTCGGGGGAAGCGGCGGTGTATGTGGGCTGTTGGCCAGCACGGCAGCAGAACCACCAGGGACTCATGGACGAGATCAGGGTTTCATCGTCGGTTCGGTACACCGATGACTACGAGGTCCCTTCCGAGGAGTTCGTCGAGGATCCAGACACCCTCCACCTGTGGCACGTCGATGAAGGCTACGGCGATCGGAGCGCAGATGCCGCCGGAGGTCCACCTCTCCGGCTGATCGAGGTGAGCTGGGTGTCCGGGGCACTGGCCGACCAGCACGGCGGATGAGCACAGGCGAACCGACGAGGGCCATGCAGGGCGCCGACACGACCGGGAAGCTTCCGTCAGGGTAGGGTGGCCGGGTCCCTACCCCGGAGCCCTCATGGCCACGCCCGGTCAGGTCCATCTCGTCGTTGAAGATGGCATCGCGACACTCACACTCGACCGCCCGTCCCGTCGGAATGCGCTCGATGGACCCATGTGGGAGCGCATCGGGACCCGCGCGACGGAAGCGGCGGGCGCTGGCGCGCGGGTTCTCATCGTGACGGGCGCCGGCCCGCACTTCTGCTACGGCCTGGACCTGAACATGGACAACCCATTGGTCACGCAGGTCGCCGGAACGGTGATGGCCGGCGAGGCAGGTCGGCCCCAGGGAGAGGACACCATCCGCATGCTGAAGAGCTGGCTGGCGCCCATCCGCGCCTTTCCCGGCCTTTCCATCGCGGCGATCGAGGGCGTGTGCATCGGCGGCGGACTCGAGGTCGCCTTGCACTGTGACGTCCGCGTCGCCGCCCGGACGGCCTGGCTCAGCCTCCCCGAGACCCGCTGGGGCATGGTTCCGGATGTGGGTGGGTCGACCCTGCTCACACGACTGGTCGGTCCCGGACGGGCGGCCATGATCGCCGGGTCGGGACGCCGGTATGCGGCCGCGGATGCATACGGCCTCGGGATGGTCGAGATGCTGTGCGCGCCCGGCGGTGCGCTGGATGCGGCCCGCGAGCTCGCCCTCGATGCGCTGCGCTGCGCCCCGCTCGCGACACGCCTCGCGCTCGGTCAGATCCGCTCCGTGCCCGGTCGCGAGATTGACGACTGTTTCGCGTCGGAGACGGCCGCGGGCGCGCAGGCCCTCGCATCCGGCGAAGTCATGGAAGGCATGGCCGCCTTCGCGGAGCGTCGGGTCCCTGCGTGGAGTCCCGGAACCGCGGACGGGTAGCGCCGCACCGACGGCAGCGCGATACGCGGCTGCCGACCATCTGGGAGCCCCATGTCGGCCACGCTGCTCCGGTTCGCTGCCGCCGCCCTGTCCGGGCTGCTGCTCTACCTGACCGCGCCCCCGCTGAACCTCGCGAGTCTGGCCTGGTTCCTGTGGGTCCCGCTGCTTGTCGCGCAGGTGCCCGGTCGCACACGGCTCAACTTCGGCCTTGCGTATTGCGCGGGCTGGGTCGCGCAGACCGTGATCTACGCATGGCTGTTGGACACCGTGGTGATCTTCAGCAGCCTCCCGATGCCGGTAGCGGTGCTGGTCCTGCTCCTGTTCAGCACCGTCTTCAGCCTGCACTTCGCCTTGATGTTCGGAGGCGCAGCGTGGCTGCGAAGCAGGCTCGGACTGCTCTGGGTCATCGCGGTGCCACTGCTGGTCGTCGCCGTGGAGCGACTCTTTCCCCAGCTGTTCCCCTACTACCAGGGCGTCACCCAGTACCGGCATCCGTGGATCTTCCAATCGGTGAGCGTGGCCGGCGTCTGGGGGCTGTCCTTCCTGGTGATGCTGACCAACTGCGTGCTCGCCGAGATCGTCATGCGGCTCCGAGAAGGACGGCGCCCACCGGTGGTGGCCATGGGCGGTGCGCTCGGCCTGTTCCTCGTGAACCTGGGCTTCGGCGCATGGCGCCATGGGAGCATCGAGGAGGAGCTGGACTCGGCACCCGTGCTCGATATGGCGGTATTGCAGCAGTCCGTGACCATGCAGGAGCGGCTGGCCGGCACCGCCCTGGATGGTCTGAAGGAGTGGGTACGTCTGACCCGGTCGCTGAGCGGCGGGACCGCCCCCGACCTCGTGGTGTGGCCCGAAGGTTCGGTGTTCTTCAATCCCAACTCGGAGCGGAACGCGTGGGTCCTCGGCGACCGCTCTCCGCGGGAGTATTTCGAGGATCTCGCCAAGAAGGGCGGCTTCGACTTCCTCGTGGGAGGGGGAACGGTCGAACACCTGGACGAGCCGGACGAGCACGGACGGACATTCCGTGCCTTCAACTCCACGTACTTCTTCCGGGATGATGGCGGACTGTCCGACCGCTACGACAAGATGGTGCCGCTGCCGTTTGGCGAGTACATCCCGCTCTCGGACACCTTTCCCTTCCTCAAGGGCATCATCCGTGGCCCGGGGGATTTCGAGAAGGGGACGCGTCCCACCACGTTCCACGGAACCACCCGTGAGGGTACGCCCTATCGGTTCAGCGTCCCCATCTGCTACGAGGCCATCCTCGATGGCACCATGCGGGTTCTGCTGGGGGGCGATGAACGCGATGAGACCGGTCCCGTAGACCTGTTTGTCGTCATCACGAACGATGGCTGGTTCGGTGAGACCGCGAGTCCCCATCAGCACGCAATGCTGACCGCGGTCTACGCGACGGCCCTTGGTCGGCCGCTCGTCCGCCATGCCTACACCGGCGTGTCGTGGGTGGTGGAGCCGCACGGTGAGATCAGCTTCGAGACGGACACCTTCACGGAGGTCGTCGAGGTCGTGCCGGTCCGGCTCGCGGCGTTCGACACCGCGTATGCCCGGGGAGGGTGGACGGTGCCCTGGTTCTGTGTGCTGGGGGCGCTCGGATTCCTCGAGGCGGCCCGCCGTCGGCGGCGCCAGGAAGATCCTCCCTGACTGTGTCGCCGTCGATGTCACACTTCGCATGATGCCGGCGTAGAGCCAGGCAGGAGGCACCACTGGGAACCTCCCGGACCCCACCCACGGTTGGCGCCGCGTCGCCGACCGACGAGGAGCTGATGGCGCAGGTGCAAGCCGGTGATGCGGAGGCCTATGCGGCGCTCTTCGACCGCCACCACGCCCGGGTGTATGGCTTCCTCGTCCGGCGGACTGGCGACCGCGAGCGCGCTGCGGATCTGTACCAGGAGACGTTCCTTCGCGTGTATCGGGCGCGATACCAGTGGCAGCCGGGCCGGCCCTTCCGGCCCTGGCTCTTCAGCATCGCCGCCAATGCGGCCCGTGACCGCGTCCGCTACAGCGCGCGGAGGCCCACCGAGGTCGGAGTCGAGGACTGGGACGCCACGGTCAATCCGGACGTCGATTCCCGGCTCCATCTCGAGCAGGTCATCCGCAGGCTCCCGGACACGCTCCGCGATGCGTTCCTGCTGGGCGTCGGAGAGGGACTGGACCACAACGAGGTGGCTTCA
>JAYYRS010000401.1:0-4818 GCA_036126975.1 Myxococcota bacterium | reverse complement strand
TCTCCCGATCGAGGATCACCTTCGCCTCAACGACTGTCCCGAACTCGGCGCATGCAGCACGGAGGGAGTCGTCATTTGTGGCCCACGCGAGGCCGCCGCAGAACAGCTTCTTGCCCATCTCTACCTTTCTCTTTTTCGATTGAATCGCTCGGATTGCACTGGCATCGTCCCGCTGCGACACTGCGCGGACCGGGCGAAGCGACCTGCTGCCCGTCGGGGTGGCAGACCGTCTTCGACGCCTGGAGTCTGTGTGGGACCACAGACCCCGGCGCCCAGCCACTCCGTTCTACCTGTTGGCCCCGGCCGAAGCCAGCCCGGGACGCACTGTTCACGCGAGCGGACGCACTGCATCCAGATGGGGCCGCGCCGCCGCAACGAGCGCGCGGGTCAGCGCGTGCCCGGGACGGTGCGCACGGACACGTGCTTGAAGCGACGCTCCGATAAGCGCGAGATCGCCCATCATATCAACAGTCTTGTGTCGCACCGGCTCGTCGGCGGACCGCAGACCCTCTGGGTTCAGGGGCCCATCGGGTCCGAAGACCACGGCGTTCGTCAGGGATCCCCCTCGCGCCCGGCCAGCCTCCCGCATGCGTTCGACGTCGGCAAGGAAGCCGAAGGTCCGCGCCCACGACAGCTCGGCCTCGAAGCGATCGGGGGTGGGGCGAATGGCAAGCCGCTGGTCGCCGATGTGTGGATGCGCGAACGAGATCGATACGTCCAGTTCCAGCGCGGGTGCTGGCTCGAGCCGCGCCCAGGCCGGGCCGCAGCAAACCTCCACTGCGGAACGTGGCGCGACCACGCGACGCGGCGCGCTGCCTTCCGTCCGGCCTACGGACCGCATCTCTGCAACCCACGGGGCACTCGAACCGTCGAGCACCGGTACTTCGGGACCATCGACCTCGATCAAGGCATTGTCGATGGCGAGGCCCGCCAGCGCCGCGACGAGGTGTTCTGCGGTGGCGACGGTCCACTCCGCGGTGCCCACCGATGTGGCCAGGAACGTGTCCTGGACGTACTCCTCCATCCACGGCACCGACGCAGTTCCGGCGATGTCACTGCGCCGCACGCGGATGCCATGCCCATCGGGGGCCGGGTGGACGGTCGTGGCGACGCGGGCACCCGTGTGGAGTCCGACCCCCGGGAGTCGGATCGCCGCCGCGAGGGTCTGCTACCGGGGGGGCGTCACTCGGACGCCGCGCCCGGCAGGCCCGCGACGTGGTCCCCGATGGAGACTCCCGCGGAACCGAACCAACCCTGGGGGACTTCCAGCGCATACAGCGCAGGCCAGTCGGACGGGACGTGGCGCTCGTCCAGGGGTCGCATGTCCGCGATCCGGACCACCGTTCCGCCAGCATCGATGAAGGCAATCGACAACGGAAGCGGGGTATTTCGCATCCAGAAGCTCAACCGACGAGCCCTCGGATAGACAAACAACATGCCCGAGCCGGGACGGAGCGCGGTCCGGTGCATCAGGCCGATGGACCGCTCCATCCGGTCGTCGGCGACCTCCGCCTCTACGACAACTCCGCCGATCTCCAAGGTGATGGTGGGCAGCGGCGGCTGGGCCTGGGCGAACGGGTCAGACGGCCGAGGACTGGCGACCTGGGTCGTCGACGACACCGGAGGCACTGACGTTGCTGCTCCTGGCGGCTGTTCCGCGATTCCCGTCCGGGCACAGCCCAACGCCAGCAGCACTACGGAGCCGAGCCGGATTCGTCTGTTCCACCAAAGCCGATTCAAAACATGGACTCCTGATCCCCCGGTTCCCCGGGCGTGGGAGCGAACCCAAGGTGGCGCATGCCATGCCGCGTGATGATCCTCCCCTGGCGCGTGCGCTGCAGGAAGCCCTGCTGGATCAGGAACGGTTCGAAGACGTCTTCGATGACATCTCTCTCCTCTCCGATTGCGGTGGCGAGATTGTCGATACCGACGGGCCCCCCATCGAACTTGTGGAGGATGGTCTCGAGCACCTTCCGGTCCATGCCATCCAGACCTGCTTCGTCGATGCCCAGGGCCTCGAGCGTCATGCGAACGACCGCCACGTCGATCGCGCCATCTCCCTCGACCTCTGCGAAATCTCGCGCCCGCCGGAGCAGACGGTTGGCGACGCGCGGTGTACCGCGACTGCGCCGCGCCAGTTCATGCGCCGCCTCCCGGACGATCTGCACACCCAGTCGGTGCGCGCTCCGTCGAACGATTCCGGCGAGTTCATCGTCTGCATAGAACTCCATCTGGAACTGGATCTGGAAGCGGTCACGGAGCGGACGGGTCAACAGTCCAGCCCGCGTCGTCGCTCCGACCAGCGTGAAACGAGGCACGGGGAGGTTCACCGATTGGGCACCGGGACCCTCGCCCAGCTTGATGTCGATCCGGAAGTCCTCCATCGCGGAGTAGAGCCGTTCCTCGACCGCCCGGTTGAGCCGATGGATCTCGTCGATGAAGAGAACCTCCCTCTCCTGGATCGAGTTGAGGATGGCCGCCAGGTCTCCGCCACGCTCGAGGACCGGCCCCGAGGTCGGACGCAGGTCCACCCCGAGCTCCTCTGCGATGACATGCGCCAAGGAGGTCTTGCCGAGTCCGGGCGGACCACTCAACAGCACGTGGTCCATGGACTCCCCACGGGCCTTGGCCGCGCGGATGTAGATCCGCAGGTTCTGGACGACCCTTGACTGCCCCACGTATTCGTCGAGGTTGCGGGGGCGGAGCGCGGGGTCATGTTGCCGCTCGTCCGGCGTTTCGTCTGCGTAGGGGTCGAGGATTCGCGACATTCGTCAGCCCGATGCAAGGATGCGCAGTGCGGCCCGTAGACGCGCTTCAAGGGGCGCATCGTCGACGCCGGGCGCCTGGCCAATGGCCCGGTCGATCTCCGATTTCCGGTAGTCCAGCCGTGCCAGCGCGAGCATGAGCGGGTCCGCTCGGGGAGATGCCTTCGGCGCTTGCGCGGCACTCCCCGCAGGGTCTGGCTCGAATGCAGACGGAAGCTTGCCCTTGAGCTCAAGCACCATTCGCGATGCCGTCTTGCGTCCAATGCCGGGTACGCGGGAGAGGGCCGCGAGATCCTCCGACGCGACGGCCCGGACGAGCTCGCGGGGCGCGAGCGTCGACAACACGGCGAGCGCGACCTTCGGCCCGACCTTGTTCACGCCCCGCAGGATGTCGAAGGTATCCCTCGCCTCCCCGGTATCGAATCCGTACAGAGAGAAGGCGTCCTCCCGGACGATGGTCGAGACGTGCAGCGTCCGCGGCTGCTCCGACGAAGCTCCGCCGAGGAGGGTACCCGGCACCTGCACCTTGTAGCCGACGCCTTGGACGTCGAGAACGACATGGTCGGCACCCACCGAGGCAACAACTCCGCGCAGCATGGCGATCATCACAGCCTCCCTGCAAGGGTAGCGAGCCGGGCGCGCTGTGCACCCAGCGTGAGGTGCGTCAGCGCGATGGCTGCCGCGTCCGCGGCATCCGCCGGCAGCGGACTCGTCAATCCGAGCAGGCGCTGGACCATGGCTCCGACCTGCGGCTTGGCGGCGCGGCCGTGCCCGGCCACTGTCTTCTTGATTGTCATGGCGTTGTACTCGTGCACCGGAAGCGCCGCCTGTGCAGCGGCGAGAAGGGCGACCCCCCTCGCCTGGCCCAGCCGCAGGGCCGACTCCGACGACTTGTGCCGGAAGATCTGCTCGATCGCAAGCGCATCGCCGTCTCCGCCCCACCGGACCTGTGCACCATGCAGGAACGCCTCGATGCCCGCATGGATGGCCCGGAGCCGCTCCGGGACGGGTGCAGTGCTCTTGGTCCGAACCACGGCATGGTCGAGAAGGACCAGTCGACCACGGCGCCGGCCCACGGCGGCGAGGCCGGTCGCAGTCGAGCCCGGGTCCAGACCAACGACGAGCAGGAGAGGCTCCATGCGGAGGGGGAACGCGTGTTCAGTGCGCGCCCAGTGTACTACTCCGCAGACCTTCGGCCGGCACCCTACTTTCCAGTGAGGCGGATCAGCTCGTCCTCTTCGGCATCAACGAACCAGATCTCGTCAAGCGAGGGTGCGTCGATTCCCATGATTCCACCGGCACGCCCGGTGTCGACCCAGTCGACCAGTTCGGCGCTCGCGCCGTCAGCGCCCTCACCGGAGAGCGCAAAGGCGAAGATCATCCCCGACGCGAAATCCGTGATGAGGAGGTGGCCGTCCACGACCTCGAGACCGCTCGGCTGGTCCATCCCATCGATGTCGTCTCCATCGATGATCTTCTCGAACTCGACATCGACCAGCTCATGGTGGTCGGTGCCGGGCTCGTTCTTGCTCAGTCGGTCGCCCTTCTCCCCCGTCGCGGTGTCGATGACGACGATGCGGTTCTTGCCCGTGTCCGCCACGTAGAGCAGGCCCGTCTCCTGATCGACGTCCATGTGCGAGGGAACGCCTTCGACGCGCTCGACCCGGAGTCCCTGCATCCTTCCGATGATCCCGTCTGAATGGTCGTCGTAGCCGACCCCATGGTCTTCAACGAAATCATACCGGACCACCCGCCCGTCGGAGCCGTCAAAGACCCAGTACACATTGTCTCTCTCCCACGCGATGCCCATGCACAGTGGACTCTCGTGGAGCATGTCCAGGTGGCTGCCGAGGTCCGTGTAGAACCCGAACAGCTCCGTGAGGTACTCCACGGCCTCTTCATTCGTGGTCCCGAAGATGTCCAGGTCCGCGCTCCAGAGACTCGGCCCCATGAAGTCATTGGGTTCCCCCTGACCGTTGTACGTGTTCCGGGACTCCTGACAGGTACCGAAGGTCAGGGCATCCGACCCTTCATGCGTCGCAGCGCCGAAGGA
>JAYYRS010000400.1:0-3367 GCA_036126975.1 Myxococcota bacterium | reverse complement strand
GAATGCGCCCGGGAGCGCACACACCTCCTGGAGGGGATGGCCGGGTTCGAGGGTGTCGAGGCCTGGGACACCGATGTCAACTTCATCTTCGCCCGTTTCACCGATGGCCGGACGGGCGCGGAGTTGAAGCGTCGCATGGCGGAGCGGGGCATCGCCACCAAGTGCTTCGAACCCTTCCATGGCGTCACCTACGACCCGTACTTCCGGATCACGCTCGGGACGCGCGAGGAGAACGCGTTCTTCCTCGAGCAGATGGAGCAGGTCCTCCACCTGTTCTGAGCCCGGCCGGCCTCCCCCACGCGACGCCCGGTGCAGATCAGTCGCCCGGCCCCGCTTCGGCGGGCCACTCCTCGACGAGGACGAACTTGTCGGTGAAGTGGTAGCCCTTCTTCAACAGGGCGTCTTTGGCCGTCCGGTCCACGAGGTTGCCCGGGGGCCGCGCGAACCCCTCGATCGTCCGGTCCTCGAATCCGTACAGCGCGTCCGGCTCCTGCTGCGTGCGCAACAGGACGTGGATCTCGCGCCCAAGCGTGTCGCCCTTGGCCAGGAGTGGATAGAGGAAGAAGGTCTCGTCGCCTGCAGTCTGACGGAGGCGGACCTGGAGATGGGCGGTCCCCGTCAGCCGAACGCCGCGGTGGTCCCGATTGATCGTGTCGACCGTCACGTTGACGGCGTCGGGTCGGAAGCCCGGAGGCGCGCCGCGCTCCCACCACAGGAATGCCAGGGCAGCGAGCGCGACGGCGGAGATGGGGACGAGGACCGTCAGGGCGAGCTTCTTCATGGATCCTCTGCGTCCGGGCGGGCGCGGTTCCTGCGCTGTCCTTCTATACTGCACCGCGACGCGGGCGGTTCCCCCCAACCGACCCCTGGAGGAGAAATGCGACGGCTTTTCCTGGCTGCGATGGTTGCGCTCTCTGGCTGCGCTGCGAAGGGCGATACTGGCGGATTTGGTGGCGGCGGCAGCAATGCCGGCGGCGGTGGAGGCACGGTCGATGACGACGAAGAGACGGGTGCGGCCGCTCCGGTGATCGAGAACGTCACCGCGACCTTTACGACCTACGACTCCTGGGTCATCGAGTTCCTGGTCGACTTCGACTACCCAGGAGACATCACCGATGGGCTGATGGCCGTCGGCATCCAGGAGAGTGGCGACGAATGGCAGCGCTTCGACCTCGTCGTCGGAACCACCGACGCGCGGCTGAACGACGGATTGATCCAGTTCGCGTTCGACCAGGTGGACCGCTCGCAGCGCTACAACTACGAGCTGGAGCTGGTCGCGCCCAATGACGGCCCAGGTTCGGACGTGTGGCAGGGTACGGTCGAGGCCGCGGTGCGCTGATCACCGGGAGCGGCCGTGCACATCTGGATGGACCAGGGCGGCACGTTTACGGACGTGGTCCACGTGGACCCGGATGGCGGCGTCCGAGTGGAGAAGGTGCTCTCGGACCGGGCCGACCTCGACGCGCTCGGTCGTGGTGCTTCGGACGTGCGACGCGGCACCACCATCGGCACGAACGCGTTGCTCGAGCGGACGGGCGTGCCGGTACTGCTCCTGACGAGTGAAGGACTCGAGGATCTTCCCTGGGTCGGTGACCAGACCCGCCCAGAGCTGTTCGCGATGCGTGTGACAAAGCCGCCGCCCCTGTGCTCCTACGCGGTGGGCGTGCCGGTGCGGATTCATGCGGACGGCACGGTCGCGGGGACATTCCGGGTCACCGAGCAGCTGCGCTCGCTGATCCGGAACGCGGACATCCGAAGTGCCGCGGTGGTTCTTCCCCATGGGCCCTTGCGGCCCGAACTCGAGCGCCAGATCGGCGCGGCCCTCCGTGACCTCGGGGTGGCCCACGTCTCGCTCGGCCACGAAGTGGCACCATCACGGGGACTGCTCGCGCGGATGCAGACGGCGCTTGTCGATGCCGGTCTTTCTCCGCTGCTGCCCAGGGCACCAGGCCACTACATGCGGTCGGACGGAGGCCTCGCCCGCGAACGGGGCGATGGTTCCGGGGAATGGAGGGGTCGGGACGCGGCCCTGTCCGGCCCCGCAGGTGGCGTGATCGCTGTCGCAGACCTCGCTGCGAGGCTGGGCCTTGGGCCGACCATCGGACTGGACATGGGGGGGACCTCTACGGACGTCTGCCGGGTCGATGGCGCCCCTGCCAGGGTCCCCAATCTGGAGATCGCTGGTCTGCGGCTTCGGGTTCCAGCCGTGCGGCTGGAGACCGTGGCGGCCGGCGGTGGGAGCCGGCTGGGGCAGGTCGCAGGCGCCTACGCTGTGGGACCGCGTTCGGCGGGCGCGCAGCCCGGACCGGCTGCCTATGGACGCGGCGGACCCGCGACCCTGACAGACTGTGAGGTCGTTCTGGGGAGGTTGCCGGACTTCCCTCCTGTCTGTGGACCAAACCGGGATGCCGCGCTCGATACAGCGGCTGCCCGGGCCGCGGTGGCGTCTCTTGATCCGTCCTCTCCCGTGGAGTCGATCGCGGAGGGATACCGGGCCGTCGGGCAGGAGGCGATGGCCGCGGCAGTCCGGGGACTGTGCGCGCGCCTTGGGACCGACCCCGCGGTGCACGCGCTGGTCGCGTTTGGCGGGGCGGGGCCCGCCCATGCCTGCGGCGTCGCAAGGCGACTCGGGATCCGTCGGGTCGTGGTCCCGGGACTCGCGAGCGTGTTCAGTGCGGTCGGCATCGGGCGAGGACAGCGGCGCGCGGAGGTGGTCGTACCGATCGAAGAAGGCATCGAGAAGGCACTGGCCGATGCGCATGCGCTCCTGCCATTCGCCGGGCATGTGACGGCACGGGTCGCAATGCGGCACGTCGGCACGCAGGCGACGCTGGAAGTGTCTGCCGCCAATGCTCCGGAGTGGCGGACGGCATTCGACCGCGCCCATGCCGAACAGTTCGGAGCTTCTCGTCCGGAGCTCGCGGTCGAAGCGGTCGAGGTGCGCGTCGCGGTCGAGTCCGTGGACGCACGCCCGGTGCCTCGCGTGGAACTGTCCTCCGAGGACATTGGCACCACAGAGGCATTCTTCGGGACATGGCAGGCGGTCCCCTGCGGTCCGATGGGCAGTGCTCTCGGCCTCCCCGGCCCGGCACTGCTCACCGGGCCGGGTACGACCGTCGTGGTTGACGTCGGGTGGAGGGCCACGTGGAGTGGGAACGCGCTCATCCTCGAAGACGAGTCGCCGGTCCTGTCCGGCATCGGAACCGCCCCGGACCCCGTCCATGCCGCAATCATCGCGTCCCGGCTGGGCAGCGTGGCCAGGGAGATGGGCGCGCGTTTGGGCCGCCTCGCGCGGTCCGTGAGCATCCGCGAACGGCAGGATTATTCCTGTGCGTTGTTCGATGCGGATGGAAACCTCGTGGTGAAC
>JAYYRS010000399.1:0-3442 GCA_036126975.1 Myxococcota bacterium | reverse complement strand
GAGCATGGGCAGGTCTGCCCCGCGGGCTGGGACAAGAAGAAGAAGGCCTTCACGCCGCACGACCCCTCGAAGCTGGCTGCCTACCTCTCCGAGAACGCCACCGACCTCTGAGCGCCGTCAGCCTGCTTGGAGCTCCGAACGCCCTGGCCGATGGCCAGGGCGTTCTTGCGTGAGGCCGCAGCGCGCGTGTTCAGTGGACGGGCGCGGGGACGGTCCAGGAGAGCCCGATGGCGTGTCCACGGACGCGGCGCCGGTATCCGTGGTGCACGACCTCAAGATCGGTCATCGCGGGGACGGCTGCTGCTGCCGTGGCGGCGACCTCGCTGAATCGAATCGCCGATGCTTCGTTCTCGAAGACCAGTACCCATTCCATTCGCAGGGCACCCGACGGCATCCGGATGGTGATCTGGCGGTCGCCAGACAGCGCGGCCCCGAGCACGGGTGCCAGCGACCGCGTCTCGGGAGCGCACGACAGCAGCATGCGGAGACCGTACTCACCCATGACATCATCCATGATGACCCGCTCGTCGTCGCCAGGACGAACCCGGGGCAGCCGGCGGGGCGGCCGGTATCGCCATCCATTGAGGTAGCGCTCCGGATGGTAGATCTCGGCGGACGAGCGGGGGGGGTTCCGGAAGGCAGCAGAGACGAGTGGCCAGCCCCCCACGTCGCGCAGGTGCTTCACGAACCTCTGTCCATCTCCGTACCGATAGATCCCCTGGAACCGGCTCGGGTCGATGGGCCCGTCGTCGGGCAGCTTTCCGTGCGCGAAGAAGTCGTAGTCCATCAGTTCGCTGACCGCGAGCATCGCTTCGCCTTCGATGAGGCCGGCGAGCGCTCGCTCTCCGTCGAGATCGTCCACGGCGGAATCGAGGGCGCTGAGGTCGAAGTGCTGGTCCTGCAGGGCATGGAACATCTCATGCAGCATCGTGCCGCGGTTGAAGCGTTCCGAGTTCGACAGCCCCACCACCAGGGTCTTGGTGGATGGCTGGTAGTAGCCCGCGATGCCCTCGCCTGCGGACTCCTCGAACTGGATGACGAGGTCGGTCTTGAACGGTGCGTCGCGCCAGCGCTCGAGCCTGCCCATCACCGAAGCCGCCTCGGTCGCCCATGCGGGCGTCGCACCGGTGGTGTCCACGACCCGGACGCTCGTTGCGGGGGCATCATCGGCGCCGCCATCGGGATCCGCATCCGCGTCGGCCTTCGTGGGAGGCGGGGTTCCCATCCCGTCTGCCGCATCCACCTGCTCCAAGAGCTCTCGCAGCGCTGGGTAGTCGATGACGGCAAGCCCCGCCTCGAGGTGCCGGCGGGCTTCGCCATGGCGTCGGAGCCGGAAGTTCAGGTCGCCCAGCGTGTAGCGGTAGATGACGGTGTTCATGTCGTCCGTGGTCAGCGACAACAGGCGCTCGAAGGCCGCGATGGCGCGTGCCAGGTCACCACTCTCGGCGGCAGCGATGCCCGCGGCATGGAGCGCATCCTTGTCGGAAGGCAGCGCAGCCAGACCGGCGGTGTCAGGATGGTAGCGAAGCGTCCAGGCCTGTTCGGGCCTGAGCCATCGGGACACGGCCCCTTTCACGTCGTCCACCGTGAGCGCCCGGACGTTTGCGTCCTGCTCGAGGAGGGGTCCAAGCAGGTCCCAGCGGCTGTGCAGGCCGAAGTCGACGGCAAGAGAGAAGTACGGACGTGTTCGGACCGACCGGTCCGAGAGGGATGCGCTCATGGCGGCCTTGGCACGCTCGAGCGCGTCCTCCGTGAGTGTGTCGCGGGTCACCTGCGCGGCGAGCTGTCCGGCACCCGAATCGGCGTCCTCGCCCGTGACGGCGACGACGAACAAGCTGCTCCCGAGCATGCCATCGACGAAGACCTCCCGGGTCTCCCGGTCCGTGGGTGGCTGGCCGCTGTGCAGGAGCGCCAGCGCCTCGAGTGCGAGTCGGTCGGTGAGATGGTCCATGCCAGGACCGACCCAGACCCGCTCGGCGCGTGGGCGGGTGAGGCCGGTATCGAACTCCACCGTCCCAGGCGTGGGCAGCGACCGTCCGATGTCCACGCGATGCGGCATCGGTGCCGCGGGCGCCGGGATGTCTTCAAAGGCGGCGCGCACCATCGGCAGTGCCGCTCCCGGGTCGGGTCCGACGACCACGACAGCGGCGCGTCCGGGCTGGTACCAGTTGTCGTAGAAGGCCCGTACGGCGGCGGCGTCGAGGCCGGGCGCCCGAGAGTTTCCTGCGGCGTTGAAGAGCCCCGCGCCGTAGGTGGTCCCCCCGAATGCGGCGTGCCGCCGCCACTGCCGGAGCTGGAGCCGCGGGTCGTTGGTTGATTGCTCCTCGGCTTCGAGTCGCGCCCGCTCGTGGCGGAAGTCCGCATCGGAGAAGGCGACGTTCCGCATCCGGTCGGCCTCCATCTCCAAGACTTCGGCAAGCATCGCGGTGGGGATCCGGTGGTCGTAGAAGACCGTCATGTCGTCGCGCGTGAAGGCGTTCGCTTCGCCTCCCTGGGATTCCACGGTGTCGATGAGCACATCCATCGGTGCCGCCGGGGTCCCCGAGAATGCAGCGTGCTCGGCGAGATGGGTGATTCCGTGGGTCCCATCCTCCTCCATCCGGTTTCCGACGGAGTAGATCACGAAGACCGTGGCGGTCGGCTCGGTGTCATCAGGGACCGATATGGCTTGCAGTCCGTTTTCGAGGACGTCGACCCAGAAGGTGTACGTGCCGTAGCGGTGGGCGACCGGAGCGGCCCACGCCGCATTCGGTGGGAGAACAAGCGACAGCAGCCAGCCGATGAGGAGCGGCATCACGCGGAACCGCCCGGGCAGCCGGGCCGGGATGGCCCGGATGTCTGGCTCAGCCGCCATGGTTCATCTGGAGAGGCGGCATGGCGTCGTAGTCCGACGCCTGGAGCTGGTATTCGAGGTCCTCCTTGTCCTGCGCCGAGCCCTCTGCCTGGGTGTGCGTGTACCGAGCAAAGTCCTTGCACCACTGCTCGTGGACATTCAGGCAGTCGACGGCGTGAATGGTTCCGCCCCACTCCGCGGCTTCATGGGCAAGCTCGTGTCCGATCTCGTCGGTGGTCTCGAGGCAGTCCACCACGAAGCTGGGCGAATACACCAGGATATGCTTGTGTCCATCAGCGATCATCTGCTCTACGACCTTTTCGGTGTAGGGCGTGATCCACTCCTCGGACCCGAAGCGACTCTGGAACGTCATGACGCACTGGTCGCTGTCGAGGCTGGACAGACGGTCGACGATGAGCCGGAAGGTCTCGTAGCAGTGGCGGTAGTAGATGTCGCCCTTCTCGGTGATCCGTCGCTTCTGCATTCCGTGGAAGGACATCACCATCCGGTCGACCGTCACGCCCTGGTCTGCAAGTGTGCGGATGCGGTCTTCGACCCGGCGCACCGAGTTGTCGATGAAGGCATGGGTCCGATGGAAGTTCGTGATGA
>JAYYRS010000398.1:0-4713 GCA_036126975.1 Myxococcota bacterium | reverse complement strand
GGGCGGTCCGGTGGGTCCCGGGACGGGTTTCGTGATCTGGCGTGGCGAGGTCGAAGCCGACGAGGGCTGGAACACCGGGGCCGGCATCGCCGTCTCCCCGTCCGCCGACCGGCTTGAGCGGCTGATCCACAATGGGGAGCTCTTCCATCTCGCGCTCGGGTACGCCGGCTGGGGGCCCGGCCAGCTCGACGAGGAGATCGCGGAGGGGTCCTGGATCTACGCCGAGGTCGAGCCGGAGATCGTGCTGGAAGCAGCAATGAACGAACGATGGAAGACGGCCCTCGAACGCCTCGGGCTGGAACCCGACCTCTTCTGGTCGTCGCCGGCAGACGCTTGATGCAGCGCGGGTTCCCGGACATGGGGTCCTGACACGTCAACCGTGGTAATGTACCGGGATGCGGGCCCTCTCCTTCACACGGACCATCGGCGCAGGTGCCTTCGGGACCGTATACCTGGCTGACTTCTCATCCGGGCAGGGCTTCCGCAGACAGGTCGCGGTCAAGGTGCTCAATGGTGACCGTCCGCAATCCGACATGTTCCTCTCGCGGATTCGCGATGAAGCCCGGCTGCTCGGCCTTCTCCAGGATGACGCAATCCTGAAGGTCCTCGACATGGTCCGGGTGCTGGGCCGAGATGCCGTGGTGATGGAATACGTCGAGGGAATTGACCTTGCGTCACTGGCCGACGCCGGCTCACCGCCCAGCCCTCGCGCCCTCGCAGAACTCGGGTCGGCAGTCGCCGGGGGATTGAACCGCGCACACAAGGCAGCCCATCCGACCACGGGCGCACACCTCAATGTCATCCACAGGGACGTCAAACCGGCCAACATCATGGTGACGCGCGGTGGCGGTGTGAAGCTGCTGGACTTCGGGGTAGCCCGTGCGCGGTTCGACGCACGGGAGAGCCAGACCGGCCAGCTGGTGCTGGGAACCCTCAACTTCATGGCCCCTGAATACATCGTCACCGGGGAGGTCTCGACCGCAGCGGATGTCTATGGTCTCGGGCTCTCCCTCTGGCAGCTGGCAGCGGGCGCGGCGTTTGGCCAGCCCAAGGTCCGGCAGGATGCCCACGAACGGCGGCTTTCCCAGAGGCTCGGCGCGCTCGATTCGTCCCACGAGACCCTCGTGCCGCTGCTCGAACGCATGCTCGCCTGGGATCCCGGCGCCCGCCCGCCCGCCGCGGAGGCCGAGGGTCTCCTGTTGGACGTCGCCGATACGCTCCCCGGCGCCAGCCTCCGATCCTGGGCGCGACGGGTCGTTCCCGACGTCCTCGCACAACGACCGGAAGCCCCGGACTCGGCCGGACTCCTCGGGCAGACGATCGAGATCGACGAGAACAATGCGACAGCGCCCCGCGTCGAGGGGCCGCTGGCTCCGGCTGTTGCGGACGCGACCGATGTCCCCCACCCCGACGCATCCGCAACCGGCGGCGATGCGGAAGCCGGCGCGATCGACGTCCCCCGAAGGCTCGA
The DNA here is from genome assembly GCA_036126975.1 of Myxococcota bacterium. Taxonomy (GTDB): domain Bacteria; phylum Myxococcota_A; class UBA796; order UBA796; family UBA2385; genus JAYYRS01. The sequence continues at coordinate 3,242 of JAYYRS010000398.1, read as the reverse complement.
CAAGTCGCGTGAAACATCCCATACTGTTTCCACGTCAAGAGCGGTCCCCGCTGTGGCGTCGGCCTCCGTGCCATCACCAGTCCCAAGCCCTCGGGCCACACCTGCCTCCAGCGCCGCCTCGGCGCTCCGAGGGTCGTCCCCGCTCCCCGTGTGGACGATCGCCGCAGGTGCAGCCGGAGGGCTGGTTGCGGGTCTCGTGGTGGTCATCTGCGCCGCCCTCCTCCTGCTGCGCTGACCTCCCCGGCGCTGCCCCCCTTCCCCCGCTCTCCCCGAGCCGCCCATGCGCTCTCCGCGCTTCGTTGCCCTCTCGCTGCTCTGCATCTCCCTGGTGCTGCTCAGTGTCGCCGTCATTCGCGTCGCGATGCCCCCGGGCGCCACGGCATTGGGCGTCGAGGCGCTGCCTGGCCCACCGGCAGAAGGCCCGTCGCTGGCGGCGAGCGCCAGTGACGACACCGCAAGCCGGGCCCAACAGTCTTCCTGGACCGCCCACGAGATTCGTCAAGGGGAGTCGATCGGCACCATCCTTCCCCGGTACGGCCTTCCCACTGGTGCCGTGCGGACGGCAGCGCTTCCGCATCATGACCTTGCCAAGATCCGGGCGGGACAGACACTGCGATTCCTCACCCCGCCTGATGCCGATTCACCCACAGAGCTCCATTACAAGCTCGGCATGGACGAAACGCTCGTGGTCGCGCTGGAGGAGGGGACCTGGACTGCCCGCGTGGATGCCGTCACCTACGAGACGCGTGTTTCGACCCGCAGTTTCGAGGTCACGACCTCCCTCTGGCAGGCCGCGGTCGACGCGGGCCTCCATCCGAGGGACATTGTCGGCCTCGCCGGCGTCTATCGCTTCGACATCGATTTCAACTCGGAGATCCGTGCCGGCGCCAGCGTGCGGATGGTCGTAGAGGAGCTTTGGGACGAGCAGGGCTTTGCCCGTCTCGGTGCCCCTCTCGCGGTCCGAATGACGAATGGTGGGAAGGACTATGTCGCACTCCGCTTCCAGGATGGCGACAGCGAGCCGCAGTACTACGACGCAAAAGGCCGCGCGCGGCGGAAGCCGTTCCTGCGCTCGCCGCTCAAGTTCTCCCGGGTCACGAGTGGATTCGATCGGAACCGGTATCACCCCGTCCTGAAGCGCCGGCGTCCGCACAACGGCGTGGACTTCGGTGCGCCCACCGGAACCCCCGTACACGCCGTCGGAGACGGCACCGTGAAGTTCTCGGGGACCAACGGCGGACATGGGCGTTTCGTCAAGCTTGACCACGCTGGCCCCTACGCCAGCAGCTACAGCCATTTGTCCAAGGTGGCCGTGAAGAAAGGGCAGCGCGTTCGGCAGGGACAGGTGATCGGCTACGTCGGCAGCACGGGTCTCGCGACCGGCCCCCATCTCCACTACCAGTTCTGGAAGCATGGCAAGTTCGTCAATCCGCTCACGGTGAAGCTGCCGGCCGCTGACGTCCCCGCGGTCAAGGACAAGGCAGGGTTCGATCGATTCCGCGACAAGTGGCTGGAAGAGATCAGCCTTGCGGAGGAGGCGGACACAACGGCAGTGGCAGACGCCCAGTAGCCCCCCGCCCCGCGCGCCGGGCTACCGTGACCGTGCGATGATGATGCTACCTGCCTTCATGCTTGGCGCCTCGGTGGTGGCCTCCCCGACCGGAGAGTTCCGAATCCGCGCTCGTCTCCCGGCGAAGGCCGACCGGTCAAAGGCGGCAGCGTTGGGCGCAGGCTTCCTCGAGGGCGGCCGCGGAGGCTGGCGGCATCTCGCAGTCAACAGCGCGCAGCTCGCCGCGCTGCAGGATGCCGGCGTTGCCGTCGAGTTTCTGCCTGCGCCCCCACCCGAGGGACCTGACGGCTACCCAACCCACGAAGAAATGGCGGATGCCCTGCAGGCGCTTGCTGAAGCGCATCCCGACACCGCACGACTGGTACAGCTCGGCGTCAGCGAAGAGGGCCGTGCGATCTGGGCCCTTCGGATCAGCGCAACGGCCAGCCCGGACCTGCAGTGGCGGATCCTGGGAGACCACCATGGCGACGAACCCTCGAGCGGTGTCCTCGCGCTCGCGGTCGCAGAACACCTGCTGCGCCTCCATGGGACGGACTCCGACATCACGCGTCTGCTGGACACCGATGCGGTCTGGATCGCCCCCATGGTGAACCCCGATGGGATTGCACGGGGGTCCCGGTACAACGCCAACGCCGTGGACATCAACCGCAACTTCGGCCACGCATGGTCGGCAGCGGCCTACCGGGCCGGTGAAGCCCCCTTCAGCGAGCCCGAGACCCGCGCAGTCCGGGCCCACGGCGCATGGACGGGACTCGGTGCCGGACTCTCCATGCATTCTGGGGAGACCAATCTCGGGTGGGTGTGGAACCACGATGCCATGCCCGCACCTGATGCATCGCTCCTCGAAGACATGGCGACCGCCTACCTGGACGCGTGCACGACGCCTGGATTCTGGGTCACCAACGGCGCGGACTGGTACCCGACCACCGGAGACACGAACGACTGGTCCTACGGACGACACGGGGTCCTCGACTTCACGCTCGAGGTCACCCTCGACAAGGCACCGCCCGCGGAACTGCTGCCGCAGATGATCGAAGACCACATCCCCGCGGTCGTGACATTTCTCTCCTGGCCCCATCGGGCCACGGGAACGGTGCAGGATGCCGAGACCGGACTTCCCGTGCCGGCGGTCGTGCAGATCGACGGCGTGCCGCTGTCCACAGGCCCTGACGGTCGCTTTGGTCGCCCGATTTCCCCAGCGGGCCGCACGGCCGTGGTCGCGGCGCCCGGGTTTCGTTCGCAGTCCGTCGACCTCGAGCCGGGTGTCCCCGCAACGGTGCTCCTCGAACGGGATGGACTGGATCCCGTCCGACCACTGCCCGTCGTCCTCTCCCGGACGGGACCAGGCGAATTCGACCTGCCGTTCCATGCAGACGCCGTTCGGCTCCATCGCACCGGAGAGCTGCCCGTGGCAGCAATCCCGACCGCAGGAGGATGGCGCATCGATCCCGCTCTCCTGGCGCCCGGCCCCTGGACGCTGGTTGTCGATGGCATGGCCGCGCCAAATGCGCTGTTCATCGGCGAAGTCGATGACCGGGTCGAGCTCAACGCGGTCGAGGTCAGCGACGACCGCGTGTCCCTGCTCGGGCGGGGCTTCGGTCACGGCACCCGGGCCTGGGCCTTTGCCGGAGCCCTGCGAAGCCCGATTCCACTCATCATCCTGACCACCACT
>JAYYRS010000397.1:0-8594 GCA_036126975.1 Myxococcota bacterium | reverse complement strand
ACTCCCACTCGAAATGGATGATGCGGAGCGACGCATCTGCAGGCTCGCGCGACAGGTGGGAGACCGGCTTGCGGCAGAGACCGGCTGGCCCGTGCACTACCAGGACGAGCGATGGACGACGATCGAGGCCCGTCGACGCCTCGAGACCCGGGGAATCTCGGGGCGCCGGCAGAAGGAGACCATCGATGCCGAAGCCGCGGCGGTAATCCTTGAGGACTGGCTGCGTACGGGAGCCCGCACCGACGCGTGAACGACCCGTGATGGAAGCCGGCCTCGGCCCATCCGGACGGTGGCGATACGGGGAGGCGTCCCACCACCGGAGCTGCCATGCAGGATGTCGTCATCCTCGCCCAGGGAAACGAACTGACCACCGGGGCGGTCACCGATACGAACTCGAGCTGGCTCGCCAGTGCACTCTGGGCGATGGGCCTGCGGGTGCGGAGGATGGTCGTCGCACCGGATCATCTCGAGGACCTCACCTCGCTCCTCACGGAGGCCGCACAGCTGGCCGCAGTGGTCATCAGCACTGGCGGTCTGGGCCCGACCCGCGACGACCTGACCGCGGAGGCTGCCGCTCGCGCCTTCGGCCGCCCCCTCGCGCTCGACCCGACCGCGCTTGCCCAGGTCGAGGCCCGATTCGCCCGGTGGGGACGGGTCATGGCGGAATCGAATCGCAAGCAGGCCGTCCTGCCGACGGGAAGCGAACTCCTCGAGAACCACTGGGGAACGGCGCCCGGATTCAGTGTGGACACGGGCCGGAGCCTGCTGTTCTTCCTGCCCGGCGTTCCCCGGGAGATGCGAGAGCTGTTCCGGGCGCACGTGGCACCTGCCATCCTGGCCCGTTTCGACCTCACTCCGCCCGCACTTCATACGATCCGGACGGTGGGCATCGGGGAGTCCGAGCTGGAGACACGACTGCAGGATCTCCGCTTCGACGGCCTGGAGGTCGGATTCCGGAGCACCTTCCCCGAAAACCACATCAAGCTGCTCTTCGGCCCCGACATCCCGAAGGCGATCCGCAAGTCGACCATCTCCGAGGTGCTGGAGCGAGTGGGAGACCGCGCCTTCGGGGTCGACTCCGGTGACCTCGCAGAGGTGATCGCAGCACGGCTCGTCGCCCGCGGACACACCCTGGCGCTGGCGGAATCCTGCACGGGCTGCCGGCTCGCCGGATGGCTGACCGATGCACCCGGCGCCAGCCGGTTCCTGATCGAAGGGGCCGTGGTGTATTCCAATGACGCAAAGGTGCGGACCTGCGGAGTCTCCGAGCAAGACATCGCAGCGCACGGGGCGGTCAGCGAATGCGTCGCAAAGCAGCTCGCCACCGGCATCCGGTCTCGAGCGGGGACGACCTGGGGGGTCGGAATCACCGGTGTCGCCGGTCCGGGAGGCGCGACGGAGACGAAACCGCTCGGACGGGTGCATGTCAGCGTCGCCGGCCCGGGGGAGGTGTCCCACCGCGAATACACCTTCCGGGGGGGCCGGGAGCGCGTGCGGACCTATGCCATGGTCGCCGCGCTTCGGCAGCTCCTCCGTGCGATCACGGCCTGGGAGAACGCGTAGCGGGTGCGCGTGCCCCCGCCGCGCACCCGGCGCCGGCTGCTGCGCAGCGCCACGATCCGACGACACCAGAACCGGTCACGGGCCGGCGGGGAACTACTTCACCACGAACGGGTAGGCGACCTGCAGCTCTCTTGGGGTCTTGTCCAGTGCGTCCTTCGACTTGCTGGCGAGCACCCCCTCGGTGTGGAACGCGTAGGTGCCGGGCGCCAGCGGGCCTCGCGCCGTGATGAGGTAGTCGTGCTCACTGGGAAGGCTGCTCAGGTCAAAGGGGACGGCTTCCTTGGCGACCCAGAGATTCACTGCCACCTCCTGGTCTCCCAGCACTCCTGTCACAGCCTCCTTCTCGACGAAATCAAGCCGATGCAGCTGCAGCCCAAGCCGCGAGAGCTCCGTCGCCTTTGCTGTCGAGCTGAAGACCAGCTTGATGGCCTTGTCGGAGCGGAGCGTGACGCCACCGTCGTCGTTGATGCCCAGGTAGGAACCAATCTCTGAGCCGACCACCTCGATGGGCAGCGCCTGGAGCTTCGAGTACTCCTTCTTGTTGTGATTGATGGCGAAGAAGCCCGGAGAATCTGGCTCCTGGTGCATCTCGATGACGACGGCCGTGGGGTCATCGACACCATCCTGCACCGTGACGCGCGTGCCCGCCTTGATCCAGCCGGACTTTCCGGCCTCGACTCGGAGTTCCCCGACCTGGGCGTCGAAGGTGAAGGCACCCGACGCATCGGACTGCACGTGGTCGGACGCACCCTCGAGGCGCACGGTCGCGCCATCGACGGGGCGTCCCCAGATGTCGGTCACCGTGCCCGTGACCTGCGGCGGATCCGAGCAGGCAGTCAGGGACAGCAGCAACGCGCTCAGGACAGGAAGGGTGCGGCGCATGGGGCTCTCTTTCGGGTCGGGTTCCAGGGAGGTCGTCCGCGCCCCGCGGGGCCGAGACGACCAAGACGGCCGTGTCCTGCATCCCGCGAGATGCACGGACCGTGACATTACCCTGCGCGGCCCCGGCGACCCAGCGCATCTCGAAGTCCTCGCAGGTCAAGGGTGCCCGCCCGGGCGAAGCGCTCGACGACGCGGCGTCCGGCCCTGGCCAGCGTGAGCAGCGCCTCGATGCGCATCGCGAGGAAGCGGTTCTGCACCAGGTCGTCGGGCTCCAACGTGGGACCTGCCTCGTCCAGGATCCGCTGCGCCTCCTCCAGGCGCGCCACCAGCGTCTCGATCCACACGAGTTCTCGTTTTCGGAACACACCCGTGACCATCCCGAGGATGTCCGTCTCGGCCGCAAACCGTCGCCGGCGCTCCCCCGGGCTGAAGTCGCGCTTGATGACCCCCCACTCGACCAGCTCCTTGACGCTCATGCTGACGCTGCCGGTCGACAGCTGTGCGCGTTTTGCCAGTTCGTCCGCGGAAAGCGGCTGCCGGGAGAGGTAGAGGACCACCCACACCCGCCCCATCGACGGCTTGAAGTTCCACAGCCCCATCAACTCCCCGATCGCGTCGGCGACCAGGAGCGTCGCGCGGCCGGACGGTGAGTCGGGCAGGTGGGGATCTACGACTGGTGCGGACATCGCGGGTTGCTGACCTCGTTCAGGGCGTTTACGCTTGACCTCTCAACTTGTTCAATAGCCGTTGAAGACATCCCACGCACGCCCGGACGACCGCATCATGCACCTTCCCGCGCAACGCGCCGAACCGTCCGGTCTCCACTCGGGGACAACGCGGTCCCGGGTCAGCCCGCTTGAAGAGTGCATTCAACTGGTCCAGAACGACATGGTCGATGCTGAGGCGCACCTCAGCAAGGCGATCGCGTCCACGGTGCCCGCCGTCGACGCCATCGGCCGCTACCTGTCCGACGCGGGCGGGAAACGGCTGCGGCCGCTGCTCACGGCCCTCGGCGCCCGGGCGGCCGGCAACACGGGTGTCATCAGCCGGCTGATGTGTGCCGGCGAGATCCTCCACCTCGGCTCCCTGCTCCACGACGATGTGGTCGATGGCGGGCTGCAGCGTCGGGGCCGGCCCACCGCCCATCGGGTCTACGGCAACCCCGCAGTGATCCTGACGGGGGACGTCTGCCTCGCCCGCGCCGTGCTCATCGCCGGCGAAGAAGCCGGACAGGCCGCGACGCTCGAGATGGCCCGAGTCGTGACGGCGATGGCTGAGGGCGAGGTCCTGCAGCTCCTCCACGCCGGTTCGCTCGACCTGCCGCTGGCGACCTACCTCGACATCATCGACCGCAAGTCGGCCGCCCTCATTTCGTGGTGTGCGGCTGCCGGCGCATGGGCGGTCGACGCGCCTGACCACGCCGAGGCGCTGCAGGCGTTCGGGCGGGCCATCGGCGTGGCCTTCCAGATCACCGACGATGTACTCGACTACACCGGTTCGTCGACCGTGATGGGCAAGCGGGCCGGCCAAGACCTCGCGGAGCGCAAGCTCACCCTGCCCTTGTTGTTTGCATGCGAGATGGACCCCACGCTGCGCAAGCGACTCGTCGGCGCACCGCCAACACCGGATTCCATCCCCGCCCTCGTGCAGGCGGTGATCTCCACCGGGGGTCCGGAACGCGCCCTCGCCCATGCACGGGCGCGCGTCGCGGACGGCGTGCGGGCCCTCGACTCCCTGCCCCCCGGCCCCCATCGCCAGGCCCTGGTCCAGCTCGCCGACTATCTCGTCGAACGGGCGCACTGATGCGGACCGACGCACCGATCGCGGGCGACGCCGACCGGGCCCCCCAGGTGCGCGAGATGTTCGACACGCTCGCACCCAGCTACGACCGCGCGAACCGCGTGATCTCGATGGGCCTCGACCAGGGGTGGCGACGCAAGGCGATTCGCGACCTGGGGCCCGCTGCACGGGGCGAGATGGTCGACCTCTGCGCCGGTACGCTGGACCTCACGGTCATGCTCATCGACGCAGGCGCCACGTCCGTGAAGGCCATCGACTTCGCCCACCAGATGTTGCTTGCCGGCAAACCGAAGATCCCCGACGGTGCGGATGTCACGCTCGTGACCGCGGATGCGCGGGAGGTTCCCCTGCCCGATGCGAGCGTCGATGGCGTCATCGCCGGCTTCGGGCTGCGGAACGTGCCGGAGGTCGAGCGAGCCGTAGAAGAGGCGGCCCGCATCCTCCGCCCGGGCGGACGGTTCGTTGTGCTTGAGTTCTTCCAGCCAACAAGTGCCTTCTCGCGGTTCTTGCAGGGCTCCTACAACCGTCTCGCAATGCCGTTGCTCGGCGGTCTCGTGAGCGGGTACGGCTCGGCCTACCGGTACCTTGCAGGAAGCATCGATGCGTTCATGACGCGGGCCGACTTCGAGCAGCTGTTGCGCGACCAAGGATTCGATGAGGTCACCGGCGAGGACATGTTTCCTCCGGTCGCGAGCCTCGTATGCGGGACGCGGGGACCGTCATGAAACTCGTCGTCGGCGTGAGTGGAGCAAGCGGCGCCCCGTACGCGTGGCGCATGCTCCAGTTCCTCGCGGGGCCCGGTGCGGAGGCGGGCATCGAGACCCACGTGGTGTTCTCAAGGTTCGGGCGCCTCTGTTGGGACGACGAGGTCGGCACGGACCCGCGCGAACTCGGCCTGCCGCTGCACAACCCGGGCGACATGACCGCACCCTTCGCGAGCGGGTCGGCCCGCTTCGACGCCATGATCGTCATGCCATGTTCGGTGGGACAGGTGGGCCGCATGGCGCACGGGCTCTCCGCAGACCTGATCGGCCGCGCAGCGGATGTCATGCTCAAGGAGCGCCGTCCCCTGGTGCTGGTGGTCCGCGAGACGCCGTTCTCGTTGATCGCGCTGCGGAATATGACGACGCTCGCCGAGGCCGGCGCGGTGGTCATGCCGGCTGCGCCGAGCTTCTATTCCCAACCCGACTCCGTGGAAGCCCTGCTCGACACGGTGGTCGCACGCGCGCTCGACCGCGTGGGGGTCGACAATGAACTCATGCGTCGCTGGGCAGGCCGTCTCCCGCCAGACCAGCGCCGGGGCCTCGCGTGGGCTGGAGGGACTTCGTGAACCCACCGCCGCACGTCATCGACAACCTCCGCTCGGCAGGAATCCTCGACATCTGGGAGCGGACGGAGGCCGGCGAACGGCTCGACCTCCAGGATGGCGTCCGCCTGTTCGGCGTGGCTGACCTGCCCACCGTCGGATGGATGGCCAACCGGGCGCGGCAGCGACTGCACGGCGACCGCACCTACTTCAACCGAAACCTGCACATCAACGCCACCAATGTGTGCGAAGCCAGCTGCGTGTTCTGCAGTTTCGCGCGTCTCAAGACGGGCGACGCCAATGCCTGGACGCTGACCTACGAACAGTCGCTCGACCGGATCCGGGTGCTCGCCAACGAGTTCGTCTCGGAAGTCCACATCGTCAATGGACTCAATCCGGACCTCCCGTACGACTACTACCTCGAGCTGCTGCAAGCGCTCAAGAAGGAACGTCCCGAGCTGCACTGCAAGGGATTCACCGCCGTGGAGATCCACTACTACGCAGAGAAGTACGGGATGTCCTACGAAGATGTCCTCCGGACAATGCGGGCGGCCGGTCTCGACAGCATGCCCGGTGGCGGCGCCGAGATCTTCGCGGACCGGGCACGGCGGAAGCTGTGCGATGACAAGGTCGATGCTGAAGGCTGGCTCGAAGTCCACCGCGTGGCGCATCGGCTTGGGTATCGGACCAATGCCACGATGCTCTTCGGGAGCATCGAGACGCTCGAGGAACGCGTCGACCACCTCCTGCGGCTGCGGGACCTCCAGGACGAGAGCCTTCGCAACGGCGCACGCGATGCGGACCACGAAGGCGGTCGGTTCCAGACCTTCATCCCGCTGCGGTTCCACAATGAGCACAACCGGCTCGCGCGACTCGCCAGCCCCACCGGCTACGACAGCCTGCGCACCATCGCGGTGGCGCGCCTGGTCCTCGACAACTTCCCGCACATCAAGGCGTACTGGCCGATGCTCGGCACCCACGAGGCACAGGCGGCGCTGCACTTCGGTTCCAGCGACCTGGACGGCACCGTGCGGGAGGAGCACATCTACCACATGGCGGGCGCCGAGACGCCCCAGGGCCTGAGCCGCGCCGAGCTGATCCGTTTCATCGGCCACGCGCGCCGGATGCCGGTCGAACGCGACACGCTCTACAACGTCGTGAGGCGGACCGACCCGGCCACGCCACCCGCGGTCATGCCTCGGGGCGCACGGGTGGGCTGGGTGGCCTACGAAAACGCCATCCCCCTGACGAAGCACCTCGACGGCGTGGCGCTCCAGGGGGGCCACCCGAGCGAAGTCGCGCGTTGGCTCACCGACGGCGAGGTCGACCTCGCCCTGCTTCCGGTGGGCGCACTCCTGAGTGATGCGACGCCCGGGGCACCGCGCGGCTGGTCCGTGGTGCCCGACGTGTGCATCGGAGCGGAGGGGCCGGTCGAAAGCGTGCTGTTCGCTGGGCAGACGCCGCCCGAACAATGGACCCGCGTGTTGCTCGATGGCGTGAGTCGAACCAGCGTGCTGCTGGCGCGGCTCCTCCTCACAGATGGACCCCTGGCCGCCCGCGTTGGCGAGGTCGAGCTCGTAGAGGTCGCCCCCGGGACAGGAGTGGCCGCCGCGACCGGTACCACGGCCACCGTCGTCATCGGCGACGCCGCCCGCGCGCTCTCCAGCCGCCTGCCGCACCGGGTCGACCTCGCGGAGGAATGGACGGCCTGGACCGGGCTGCCCTTCGTCTTCGCCGTATGGGCGGGGCGGCCGGACCTCGATGCGTCCGTCGTCGCCCACGTCCGCTCGGCCGGTCTGGCCGGGGTCGCACAGGTCCGGGATGGGAGCCTGCTCGCGGGGATGGAAGCGGGCCTCCAGACCTATCTGCGGGACCGGATCCGCTTCGCGCTCGACGACAAGGCGACCATGGGCCTCCTCCGGTTTGCCGCACTCGCGAAGCGGGCTGGACTGGTGGAGCGGGAGACCTTCACGCTCTATGACGCGCCCATCGGGCGCGATGTCTCGCATGCCGCCGAGGTGGGCGAGGTCCTCGCCGCAGCGGTGGCGGGCCGTGCCCTGGATGCCGACCAGATCGCCTTGATCGATACGCACGCCGACACCATGGACCTGCTGACAGCCGCGGGGGCACGGCGCCGGAACCTCTGGGGCGCGGACGAGGCCGGGTACCGTGAGCAGGGCCGCGAGGGCCTCCCCACGGCGGTCCTTGTGGCAGGCGACGACCGGCCGGTCATGCCCGACCGTCCCAGTCGCGTCGAGCTCCACTTCGGCTCCGGCGAGAGCGCCCAGGACCGCGCCGCCGCACTGCACCGTCTTTGCGGTGCATCCACCACCGTCCGCGCCGTCACCCTGGTGGCGACACCTGCCGCGGACTCCGCCGTCGGCACCGCGAACAATACGGCCGTCCAGTGGCTTCGCCTCACGGCACTTGCCCGCCTCGCATTGCCTGCCAGCGTCCACATCGAGGGGTCATGGCAGCGCCACGGCCGCGGCCTCGGTCAGGTCGTCCTCCACGCCGGTGCAGACGACTTCGGCGCGGTTCTGTCGGCGGAGAAGGCGACGGAGATGGTGGACGGCGTCTGGCCGATGACTGTCCGGGAAGCCGAGCGGAACCTCCGGCTGGCGGGACTCGAGCCGGTCGTTCGCGACGGTGACTACTCCCGCATCGGTGCGGCGCGCACCGTCGCAGAGCCCGCGGGACGTCCCATGCGTCGGCTCACGCCGATGGCGCCCGCCAGCTGAATCCGTGGAGACCCACGTCTGCACCTGGGCATGGCTTCCCGATGGACTCCACCGTGACGTCGCCATCTCGGTGGACGAACACGGCTGCGTGCTCGAGGTCCGTTCCGCTCGGCCATCCGAGACATCCGCTCCCGGACTGCTGCTGCCAGGGCTGGTCAATGCCCACACACACATCGAACTGTCCCAGCTGCGCGACGCCGTGCCCGGCGGCCGGGGCAGCGTCGCATGGGTGGAGTCCCTCGTCGACTGCGGCCTTCCCCCGGACCCGGCCGCCAACGACGCAGCGGCGGAGGAGATCCGCG
>JAYYRS010000396.1:0-3297 GCA_036126975.1 Myxococcota bacterium | reverse complement strand
CATGCACCACGATTCGCCGGGGCCGCAGCCCGAGCCGCCGCCCGACCACGGCATGCCCGAGTTCGTGGACAAGAATCGAGAGAAGAATGGCGACGGCATAGATCAGTGAGCGGGCCAGCACTGCCGGGTCACTCAGCCCCCCGCCCCCGAGGACGATGAAGCCGACAACGAGCAGGGCCGTCCACTGTACGAAGACGGGAAACCCGAGGACGGAGAACGAGAGCAGGGGAGCCTCCAGATGACGTCTCTAACGACACCGCGGTGCGCGCGGTGGTCCGGCCGGCGAGTTCGGTCGGCCGCGGTGAACCACCTCCGTCAAGTCGCTCAGAGCTGCAGTGTCACCGAATTGAGCATGGACCCGTCATCGTCGATGTGCTCCACCAGCACACGGCCCGTACCGGGATCACATGTGAACCGCGCATAGTTCCACACGGACGACATCCACGCGTACTGGGGGTCACCCTGGAATAGTTCGGCTCCGACATTGGCGAACGAGCCCCCCGGACCGGCAAACACCTCGAACTGGTCCGCGCCTGCGCCGCCCGGGGGATCGACCCGGCCGACCTGGGCGTAATGGACGTCACCCGACACCCACAACACGCCCTCGATGCCGGCCTCCACGATGAATCCGAGAAGCTCCGCCCTCTGCTCCGGAAATCCTTCCCAGCGGTCGTCTTGGGCGCCCTGCCCGAAGATCGCGCTCAGGTCGGTGATGGGCACGCTGTTGAGGATGACCTTGAAGCGCGCGGAACTGCCCGCGAGGCCCGCCTTGACCCAGTCCATCTGGGCGCGCGAGAGGTAGTCGGTTCCCGACCGTTCACCCCGGCCATCCAGCACGAAGACGTCGAGCACTGAACCGAAACGGAGCTGGCGCCAGAGCGTGCTGCCTTCCGCGCCCCGCCCCTGTGGCATCACCTCGCGGAACGCGCGCAGGGCCGCATCGAACTGGCCCGGCGCGAGCCCATCGGCGGTCCAGTTGTTGCCGACCTCATGGTCGTCCCAGGTCGCCACCATTGCCGTGCTGGCCGTGACATCGACGAAACCCGGTGTGGTGCGCGCGGCGCTCCACGACAGTCGGTAGTCGTCAAGTTCGACGGAACCGTCCGCATAGACCGTGTCGACCAGGAACGCAAAGAAGTCGAGCTGGGCCCCGGCCGCCTGCGTCAGCGTTCGCCACGGTTCGTTTCCGCCGAGGCAGCTGGTCGCTCCGAACGTGACGACGCGCCAGCCGTCTCCGGCCAGTGCGGTCCGAAAGCGCGCGACCCTCGACCAGTGACCGGTGTCCTCGTCCCTGAATGCGACGCAGTAGGCCTCGTCGGACCGCAAACCAGACAGTGGCGCCTGGAGAACCCCGTCCACCGGGCTCAACCCTTCGCGCCGAAGCACCTCCAGCCAGCCGCGGTCCCCGTCCGCTTCCATCACCACCATGGAAAGCGAGGCTGCGGAAGTCCACACGGACACAAGGACTTCACTCGGGCGCGGGTCGCCGGTTTGAACGCCGGACGGAAAGAGAGAGGCATCTTCCACGCCGCCCGGTGACCATGGCGCTGGTTCTGGTGCGCGAACGGGCGCCGCACCCGCGTCCGGACCTGGCGCGCCAGAGTCGTGCCCGGCGTCGTCCCGACATGCGGCCACGGCGAACGCGGCCGCGGCCGCACCGCCAAGCTCAAGTACGTGCCGCCGAGAGTGCTCCATGTGACGACGATAACCCTCCGTCGTGCATACCAGGAACCACCTCGGGGACTGCTCCAAGCAGCAGGGGGACGGCCGACATCGGCCGTCAACCCTTGCCACGCCAAGGCATGCGTGCAAGATCGCTTCGCAGCACCGCTGCGCTATGATTGCGAACCGGTGCGCCAGCACCGCCTCTCCATCCACTGAGGACAGCATGTACAAGCACGTGGAGCACGCCACCCAGCTGCCGCCAGACGAGTACCTCAGCCCCGAGGAACTCCACGAGTTGCATGTCACGCTTGTCGACCAGGCCAACAACCTGTTCAGCCACAATCAACAGACCGTGTCACAGCTCACTGCCGACCGCACCCAGGACGCCGACAGCATCGACCTCGCCACCAACGAATCGGAGCGGGACTTCTCCCTGCGGCTTGCGGGGCGGGAGCGTCTGATGCTCAAGAAGATCCGCACGGCCCTCCGTCGGATCGACGAAGGCGAGTACGGGGTGTGCGAGAGCTGCGGTGAGCCCATCACTGCGCGCAGGCTGCGGGTGCGTCCGGTCGCCACGGTCTGCATCGATTGCAAGACGCAGGCGGAGCAGCTGGAGCGCCGGAGCCGTTCCTTCTGAATCGGGACGGACACCGGCCTGGTCGTCTCCGCCGGTGGTCTGGGAGGCTTGTGCGCGCGAGTCACCCGACCCGGCCCCTCGCATGCCCCAACCACGAACCGCCCTCGCAGAGCGAGGGCGGTCGATTGGATGCGGGGACAGGATTTGAACCTGCGACCTTCGGGTTATGAGCCCGACGAGCTACCGGACTGCTCCACCCCGCATCAGGGGCTGACCCGTGAGGGTCGGTGCACCGCGCTGGCGGCCCCGGGCCGGTCACCCGAGAAGTGGGAAGCCCCACTCGCGCAGGCGCTGTATGGACCTACCGGTGTCCTGTCAAGCATTCGGTTCCGAGGCGGCCTCGCCGTACCCGTGGCGCCCCCGACAGGACTCGAACCTGTGGCCTACAGTTTAGGAAACTGTTGCTCTATCCAACTGAGCTACGGGAGCCGGGCACGGCGGGCCGCTGGCGCGGCTGCCCGAGCGTAGCGATGGAAGGACGGACAGGCAACACCGAACTCCAGCCGTCTACGGGAGCTTCCGTGCTCAGGACGGGAACGCCGCATCCGCTCGTTCAGGGAGCCCCATGCAGCCCGCTCCGCTCCCGCCCCCGGGCGGCCCCATGGGCTGCGCGCGCACCCTCCGCCTGCACCGCGACCGGGACCGGGCGAAAGCCGCGCGCGTGGCATCATTGGCGCGATGCAGGTGCCAATGGGGGTCCAACCGGATGCCGCAGGGTGTAGATTCGTGCTGCCCGGCGCGCCAACGTCGACCGATACTCCCACCCGGTGTGTCGATGACATCGCACGCCGCGCGCGAACTTCCAGACCCCACGCATGCCCAGCCGCACATCGTGCGCTCCTCCGGAGGACCGATGCCCAGCCCTTCCCCTGACACGGCACGACGGCGAGCCGTGCCGGGGCTCATCATCGCAGCGATGGCGCTTTCGCCGGGTCTGCAGGGCTGTGGAGGATGCAGTGAGAACAACATCGTCTCCCGCCAGCCCTCACCGGTCG
>JAYYRS010000395.1:0-8937 GCA_036126975.1 Myxococcota bacterium | reverse complement strand
GCCATCGTGGAGGCATCGCACTACTTCGACGATTGGAACAACAAGCCCCTGGACGACCCTCGCACCCGCCTGATCGCCAACGATGCCCGCAACCATTTCATGCTGACACCCGACGGCCACTACGACGTGATCGTGTCCGAGCCGTCCAATCCCTGGCTGTCCGGCGTATCGAACCTCTTCACGCGCGAGTTCTTCGACCTCGGCAAGCGCAAGCTTCGGCAGGGAGGCGTCTGGACCCAGTGGGTGCAGATGTACGGCATGGACACCGGCGACCTCCGTACGCTGCTGCGCACCTTCACCGAGACCTACCGATACGTCGTCCTGTTCAGCACCATTGAAGACGCCGACCTCGTTCTCGTCGGGTCGGATTCACCGCTCGAGCTGACCGCCGACCGGGTTGCGCTGATGATGGAGCGCAATCCCGCGGTCGCCAACGACCTCCAGCAGATCGACTGCGCGACGCCAGAGGACGTGCTGACCCGCTACCAGATCGACCAGGATGACATCCTGGAGTTCGCTGGGCGGGCCACGCTCAACACCGACGACAACATGCGCATCGAATACTCCGCTCCCCTGCACCTGCATGAGGACACCGCGGACGGGAACTTCCTCGCACTGCTGGAGGAGTCCGATGCGCGCCGCACCGTGCCGCTTCACACGGTCGAAGGCGTAGAGGGGAGGCTCGATCTCGCCGAGGCCTACGCACGCCGGGACGACTATCTCAAGGCCCTGCTGGTGCTGCAGGACGCGGAGCGAATCGAGAGTGGAAACCCGGTCGTGTTCGAGCGCTACGTCGCATACCAGGACGAACTTCGTGCCGTGCTGGACGAGAAGGATCCCAACGCCGAGGACGACGTGTGGACCCCCACCGACGCCGATGCCGCCCAGGTGCTGGACGATGCCCCAGAAGACCCAAAGACGCCGACCGACGCACCCTGCGCCGACGGCTGCGACGATGCTCCGGGAACCCGGCCGGAGCCGTCTGAGTAGCCGCCTCGGTTGAATGGAGGGCTCGTCCAGGCGTCGCTGCATCATTCCTGCCCCCCATCAGAGGAGAGAGACGCCATGCGTGCACACCGCGCCCTGCTGGTCCCCACCATCCCCGCCATCCTCTCGCTCCTCGCCTGTCTGGGTGGAGCGGAGGAGGACGCGAAACCGGCGTACGCCGGCCTCCAGCAGCTCACCGTCGTCAACGCACTCGCCATAGAGGACGGACCGGCAGCCGTGGACATGTGGATCATCGACGACGGGACGCCCTCCGCCTTCGCAGAGGGCGTGGCGCTGGGCACGGCGAGCGCGCCGGCGGCAGTCCTCGTCACGGGCGGCGCGGTCACCGTGCGTCTCACGGCGGCGGGCGCGGATCCCGGTGCGGCCTTGGTGGAGACCACCTTCGATACCGACGGAGATGACGCAGTGCTCATTGCGCACCCCGTCGAGGGCGAATCCGGAGACAGTGACACCGATCCGGGAGGGCCTGGGGTGGAGTTGGTTCCCTCGGTGGCATTCTTCGACATGTCCGAGCCGGATACCGTCGCTGCCAGCGCAGACCGGCATCGACTCCATCTCCACCTCGGCGGAGTCATCGGCGCAGTCGGTTCCACAGGGCTCCGTGTGGGGTGGTCGACGCCGACCGCTGGGAACTGCACCGCGCCGCTCGAGGCCGCCGACCCCGTCCACCAGCTCAATCCGCCTGCGGGGGAAATCACCCTCGGTCTCTACGGGGCAACCGATGACGCGTGCGCACAGCCGCTGGCCCCGGATGTGGTCCTTCCGGATGCAGCCGCAGGGGATGCGACGCTGCTCATCGCCTGGGGCCGCTCCGTCGATAGCATCGCCGTTCTCGACATCGACCTCACGCCACCCGAGGCGGAAGAATAGCCAGCGCACCCTGCGCATTCCCGCCAGACCGGTCCGCGGTTAGGCCAGCCGCATGTCCGACGCACCGCCTCCGTTTCCCGATGCGCCCGACCCCGGTCTCGCTGCGGTGACGCGTGCCCTGGCCGTGGGCGAGGCACCGCCTGCGGCCCTGCTCGGCTTCCGGCGCGACCACGCGTTGTTCCGGCTGACCGAGGAGGCTGGACTGCTCCTCGCGGTCCGGTCCCCCGTGCTGGCCACCGAAGAGGCCCGGCAGCGCCTCGCGGACGGCATCCGCAACCTGAGTGGACCGGTGGTCCACGTGCTGGCGGTCGGGTCCGGTGCCGAGACCGCGATCCGGCAGAACCTCCGGGACCTCCGGGAACAGGTCGATAAACCTGACGTACAGCTGGCCGTTCTCGCGCCGGACGGGCAGGCGGAACGGCTGACGCGGAGCGCACTGCCCGGTGTGCTGCTCGAACGGCTCCAAGGGCTCGTGCCTTCCCACGCATCCGCCGATGCACTCCGTGCCGCCCTCGATGAGGCCAGGGATGGCGGCGAACGACTTGTCGTGCAGCACAACGCCTTCGTCCGACGCATGCAGGGCCGGCGGCCACTCGTGACGGTCGGGCTCGCGTGCCTGCTGGCCCTGGTCGGGCTCACCGAGTTCGCGCTGGGGGCATTTGACGAAAATGGTGTCTATGTCATGGCTGCAATGGGCGGAATCATCCCCGGGGATGCCTGGACCCGACCCTGGACGCTTCTTGCCTACGCCCTGCTGCATGGCGGCCCGATCCACCTCGCGATGAACGTCTACGTGCTGTGGATCCTCGGGGGGCAGCTCGAACGGATCGTGGGTGGAGGTCGCGTGCTGGCGATCTTCACTGCCGGGGCACTGGGAGGCGGCGTCGCTGCCGCGATGCTCGGCGACGGGGTGACCATTGGCGCCTCGGGCGGGATCTGGGGCCTGCTGGTCGCCCAGGGCTGGCTCGGCTTCTTCCCTGGTGACCTCCTGCCGCGGAGCGTCACCGGTGTCGTGCGGAAGAATGCGAGGAACAATCTCCTCCTGAACATCCTCATCAGCTTCGCCCCCGGGATCAGCATGGCCGGACATCTCGGCGGGGGACTGGGAGGCCTCGTGGCGTCCGCGACGGGCGTGCTGTCCGGAGGGGTGCGGGTCGATGAGCCGCGCACGGCCCACATCGCGCATCCCATCCAGCTCGGGCTGCTCGTTGGATGCGCCGCGGCCCTGCTGCTGGCGCTGGCGATCGGCTGCCTGGAGGGCCAGCCGTTGGTGGTCTCCGAGCTGCTCCAATCCGGCCAGCTCCCTCGGTAGCCAGGACCATCCTTCGGCTGTGGATTCCGCTCCCGAAGGATACGCTGGTGCGTCTCTCGGAGCTTTCATGACCCGCCACCAGCTCAGCCTGTTTGCTTCCACGGCCCTCCTCATCGCATGCGGCCAGAAGGCTGACCCGGCTCCCACGGGCGATGGCAACGCAGAACCCGGTGCCGAATCGGACACGGGCGAGCCCCCACCGACCGACTGCGAGATCCTCGGCCTGGAAGCCCGTCCCTTCGACCCAACGGAACCCGAGCTCCTTCGCCGCCACCAGCCCGCCGGCGACTTCTCCGTACCGCTTCGAGATGGAACGACGTGGACCCTCTCGGAGAACTGGTCCGGCTGCGAGAGCTACCTGTTCCTTACCCATGACTTCGCCATCTCGGACCTCGATGACGCGACATACTGGTCCACCGGCGTCGACGAGCTCCTCGAACGGTCCCCCCGCAACGTCCACTACTTCTTCGTCATCGAAGGCAGCTCCGACGATGACGCAGAGAGCTACGGCGCACAGATGGAGGACTGGATCGGCGAGGCGCTGGCCGACCTCGACGACGAGGAACGGCTGTGGTGGGAGGCACGGCTCCACGTCGTCGGGAAGCCATCGCGGGACGTGGACGGTCTCGTGGAGGACATGTTCCGTTCCCAGGTGGCCTACTTCAACTGGGGCATCGACCGGGAGCAGAAGATTCGCTCCCTCGGATACTTCCCCCACATCGAGGGCTACGACAGCACCCTGAACTCCCAGGGATACTGGCCGTTCGAGATGCGGCTCTTCAGCGCCGCCTACGAAGCGGAGTACTTCAACTACGAGGTGGAGAGGCAAGCCCGGCTCGACGCTGTCGACGCAGACATCATCGAGGTGTTGGGTGGCGATGTGGTCGAGGAGTACGAAGACGGCGTCCTGGAGATGCCAGACGCAGCCTCGATGGCCGCCTACGACACACTCGAGCTCGACATCCGCATGGAATGTCCCGACAAGGACGCCCAGGAGATCTCGAACTGCGGAGCGTGGGACTACCGCGCCCACGCCTTCCTCTGCAACGATTCGACCGCCACCGAGGCAGAGATCGCCGAGAGGGCGGCGCAGGAGTGCCAGCCCCGGGTCGCAGAGACCATGGGCACCTGCTCGGAAGACGGCGTCACGGAATGCCGTGCAGACGACGACTGCGCGACGGTCGGCGGCCCATGCGAAGGCTACGTTGCGGGGATCGATGCGGAACGCATCGCGGGCACCTGCACCGACCCCTACGGCGAGGAGATCGAGACCGACTTCGTCTGCAAGGGCGACGGGAGCGGCTACTCCCAGAACTGCGCGTGCAACACGGAGATGGCTCGGTTCATCACGACCTACCACCGGGAGAGCCGTTGGGTCGTCGACGCGTCCCACGCGCTGGCGTGGTTCCAGCAGGGCGGGGACCGGCGCGTTCGCTACTCCTGGGCGCCATCCTGGAACGTGCAGCCGACCGGTGTGACCTTCCGCGTCCGGCTGTCGAACCAGGGAAAAGGCATGGCGCCGCGGGAGATCATTCCCCTCTTCACGGGTGGGCGATTCAACGACGACTACAACGATCGCGCATCCATCGAGGCACGGATTCCCGCAGACGCAGCCAAGGTGGAGTTCCGGGCCATCACCACAGGCCATGGAATGGATGACGGAAACTGCGCCGAGTTCTGCGACCAGGAGCACGCCTTCACCATTGGAGATGGCGAATGGGTCCAGGAGTTCGACGAACCGGGCATCGATGATGGCTGCGCGCAGAGGGTCGGTGAGGGCGTGGTACCGAACCAGGCCGGAACGTGGTGGTTCGGACGGGGCGGCTGGTGCCCGGGCCAGGAGGTCACGCCCTACACGGTCGATGTGACCGACGAGGCCCCGCCCGGGGAGACCGTGACCGTCCGGTACCACGCGACCCAGGACGGCGACGAACCCACGGGAAACCGGGGCAGCATCGTGCACAACTCCTGGCTGGTGATCCACAGATGAGCGTGGCCAAACCCTGTTTCAGTGCGGAGCCAGGGCGTATGGCGCCCGGATCGGTACATTGACGCATCCCCTCGACAAGGCCTCCGTGATCCGGACGTTTGCGGCCCTCGTCGGCGACCGGCTGGCGGCGATCGAGGCCGGGTCCGACGCGGCGCAGGCAGGGGCCCGGGTCGACGGGACCCATCGCCCGGCGAGCCGGGGCGAGCGTGGCGCGGTGAGCGAGCAGGCTGCGCTCGCCCACGGTCTCCGCGTCCGAGCCGCAGCATTGCGAACCACGCTGCTGCAGCTCGCTGACGTGCCACGGACGAAGCGCGAGCGAGCAGGCCCTGGCGCACTCGTGCTGCTCGAGGATGAGGACGGAGGGTCCCACTGGTGGGCGATCCTGCCGGGCGGCCAGGGGGACGCGGCGGGGGGCGCTACGGTCGTCTCCCCCAGCTCTCCCATCGCGCAGGCGCTCGCAGACGCCGAGCCGGGCGACGCCGTCTCGCTGCGCAGAGACGGCCGCCTGAAGCAGCACGAAGTCATCGACGTCCGCTGATCACTCGGCGGGCGTGCCCTCATCCGGCGCAGACCCGGCGGAACCCGGCGGTGCGACAGCGTCCGGGACGCTGCCCGCAGCGGCGGGGGGCGGGCTGCCGCCCGCTGGCGCGCCCGCGGCATCGGGCGGCGGCCCGTCCGGAGCGGCGTCTTCTGCATCCGGCGGTGGGCCGCCGGGCGCAGAGGCGGCGGACAGGGTCAGGACGAGCCCGGAGCGGGACGCTGTCACCTCTCCCAGCTCGACGGCTTCCGAGCCCAGGTCACCCGTCCCCACCAGACCATCCCCATCGGAGTCGCAGACCGCGGCGACAGCACCCGTGGTGCCCGCAGGAATCTTCATGGAGAATGCGCCCGCAGCGGACATCTCCAGGCGGGTGATCGGTCCCCCCATGGGCCCTCCCCCCTCCTGGGGTGGCGCGCCTGCGTCGGGTCCGGGACCCGCTGGCGGAGGCATCAGGTCGATGACGAGGGTGCCGGGGCACTCGCCCTGCACCGTTCCCGACAGCGTCACACCGCCCTCGATGTCTGCCTGCGCGACACGGACAGGCATGTCGAGGCGCATCACGGCTTCCCCGATCCCTCCTCCCGGTGTCGGAGGACCACCCGCGCCCGCGGCTGCCCCGCCGGGCGGGCCACCCGCACCCCCACCCGGGGCTCCTCCGGCGGCGCCACCGGGCGGGCCACCTGCGCCGCCGTCCGGGGGACCGCCCGCGCCACCGTCCGGCGGACCGCCCGGCGGACCACCGCCGGCACCGCCTGGTGGGCCGCCATTGCCGGGCGTCGATGACGTGGGAGGAGACGGACAGCCCACGAGGAGGGCAAGACCAAGCATGGTAGACGCTGCGCGCATGGACGCTCCGATGTGAGACCCGAGGGTACCGACGCACCCGCTCCGCGGCAAGGCGGCTCCGCGTGCCACAGCCGCCGTACCCCGACCAACCCCTGCAAGCCCGCCCGAGAAGCCCGGAGGAGGTTGGAATGCCCGCCGCGGCGGACAGGTGAGCCGCCGCACAGCCCGCTGCGGTCAGATGAGGTCCTCTTCTTCATCCTCATCGAGCACCAGGAGCCGACCGCTCCCGCGGGGCACGCCGTTCCGGACGGTGGCATGGACCCACTCCTGGCGCATCACCAGCCGCCGCACGATGAGCTCGAGCGGTCCCGAGGCGATGTAGACCAGTCCGATTGCGAGGAACGCAGTCGACAGGTTGAAGCGAACCGCCACCACCAGAACGCTGGCGAGCACGACGGCGACGTTCAACACCATTCCCCGCGACAGCCGGAACGACTTGAACCCCCGGAAGGGGACGGTGCTGACCATCAGCAGCCCGGTGAAGAGCGTGAATCCAAGGACGATGAGCGGCTCGACCTCGCTGCGACCACTCGCCGCATGGGACATGACGGCGACGGCCACCGTCCCACCACCCATGGTGCTCGAAAGCCCTTCGCTGAAGCATTCCTTGGTGCCATCCGCCTTCGTGTTGAACCGCGCGAGGCGGAACACGCCACAAAGACAGAAGAAGAAGGCGCCCGCGAGCCCGACCCATCCGAGCGCATGGGTGCCCCACGCGTACAAGAGGACACCGGGGGCCAGACAGAAGCTGACGACGTCCACGAGGCTGTCGAGCTGGACGCCGAACTCCGATCCGGTCCTGGTCAGTCGCGCGACGCCGCCATCCACGGTGTCGAAGACCCCTGCGAACATGATCATCAGACCGGCCATGTAGAAGTCGGGTTCTCCGCCGATGCCCGTCGCAAGGGCGATGCTGTACATGGCGCAGAACAGGCTGGCAGACGTGAACCAGTTTGGCGGATTGAGGAACTGGCGAAGCAAGCGGGGCTCCAGGGGGGGTGCTTGCCAAAGCTACGCGGTGGCCAAGGCATCCGCAAGCAGTTGGCATGGTTTCGACACACATCCAGGCCGTGTCACCCGATCGTCGCAGGCGCACACCCACCCACCGGTCACCCCCCGCCGACGACCGCCGCATGCAGTGCACGCTGGGCAGCATCCGCGACATGGCGCGGCACCAGCCCCGTCCAGCCGGCACCACTGGCCCACCACCGGACCAGGCCCATGGGCGCAAGGGCGGTGATGCAGGACTGCACGACCGCGGGGTCCGAGACGGCCGACCGGCCCACCGCCGTCAACGCTGCTGCTGGAACGGGCGGCGACACCCCTGGATGGTTCGAGAGATCAGCTTGTCCATGGAGATTGCGCAGATCGACCAGAGCATGGAGACGTTCGGACTCCGTCCACCACGCACGCACGGCCCCCGATGCAGAGGCGAGCGCTGCGGGACCGCCTTTTTGGACAACGACCTCGACCAGCTGGGCATCGGCCGCTACCGCGACGACGCGACCCGGGGCCGGACCCGGCGGCAGGGCCGTTCCGGACCCCGGGGGCGAGGCGGTCGCACTGGCCATGAGCTGGACCCCCAGCTCCCTTGCACGCTCGACGGCATCCGCGAGCAGGACCTTCGAACCCGCACGTGACATCGCAACCGCGGCGTCCAGCGGAATTTCGTCGAGCCGTTTCGCATCCGACACCACCCGCGGATCCGCACTGTATATGCCGTCGACATCCGAGCAGATCTCGCAGTGTGTGGCACCCAGCGCCGCCGCGAGCACCACGGCGGTCGTGTCGGTTCCGCCCCGCCCGAGGGTGGTCACCTCCCCATTTCGGGACACGCCCTGGAAGCCCGCCACGATGGCGACCCGACCTTCGTCCAGGGCGCGACGCACGCGCCAGGGTCTGACCTCGATCACCTGTGCCGCCACGTGCCGCTCATCGGTGATGATGCCAGCCTGGCTGCCCGTGAAGGAGGCGGCGGGAACCCCGAGCTCCTCGATGGCGATTGCGAGGAGCGTCATGCTGACACGTTCGCCGACACTCACGAGGAGGTCCAGCTCGCGTCTGCCTGGATTCGTGGACACCGAGCGGGCCAGCGCGAGCAGCTCGTTTGTCGTATTGCCCATCGCAGAGACGGCCACGACCACTTGATCGCCTCCGCGAACAGTCTGCACGACCCGTGCAGCGACCTGCCGGATCCGCGCGACGTCCGCGACCGACGATCCCCCGTACTTCTGCACCACCACGCGCGACACAGCCCCCCCTCCGCGCACCCGTTATCCGGGCGCATCCCAGGAGGCCCGGTGCCCTCGCTCGACATCGCCTACACCTGGGACGGACAGCCCATCAGACCCGCGCCCCGCGTGGACATCC
>JAYYRS010000394.1:0-4999 GCA_036126975.1 Myxococcota bacterium | reverse complement strand
GGAAGCGCCGTCTCGGCTCCATGCGGGGAAATCCAGTGCTGGTATCCGTGCGTCCGCGCGGGGCGCGTCAGACGGTCGGGAATGCGTCGCCGGGACTATATCGCAGGCCACCGGGCCTGGGTGAAACCGGCGCGCAACCGGCACCTACCGGGTTCCCGTCAGTTGTTGCAGAGGCCATCCGCTGCCTGGGCAATCTCCGTCGCCACGTGCATCAGCGCCACATACTCGACCACCTTGGTGTCGATGCCCGGATGCTCCTTGACCACCTGTTCCCAGTCCCAGGTACGACCAAGCCCGCCCGAGCCCCAGGGCGCCTGGCTCTTCGTGACCTTCTCTTCCTGTCCCGCCAGGATCGCCGCGATGCCCATCAACGTCGCGTCGGGATTCCGGTCATCGGCAAACTCGACCATCTCGTAGACCGTATCGATGGGCGCCAGCACGCCCCACTCCTGCAGCTCCAGGGAGGACACGCGCTTCAGGTCGAGGGGCACTCGCTCCCGCCCCTCCTGCACGACAAGGTACCGGAGCATCGCGTAGCGAGGCCGGGACTCGGAGGTGGACCCGCAGATGGCATCGAGCAGGCGCGTCGGGTCTTCGGAGTCGCGCAGCATCAATCGCAGCTTGCGGCCGTACTCGTCATCGAGCATTGCGGCCCGGTCGACCGCCCGATCCGCGAGGGGCGCCGGCAGGCCGTACGATGCCTGGAAGTTCGGCATCCGCCGAGCGGGGAGGTACTGCAGGTCGAAGAGCGGGTCCTCCTTGCGAATCTGGTGGCGGACCGTGACCTCATCCGGAGCGATGCCGGTCCGACCCTCTCCATCCGGGGTCAGCTCGGAGTAGCCGAGGTACACGTTCGCGCCAATGGCAAGCACGACCGCAGCGACGACGAGGACGGGGCGGAACTTCATCGTCCCATCCTTGCTCGGATCTCCTCGCGAGAGGGGATGCCGAGGCTCCGGCAGTAGCCCTGCCCGCGGTCGTACGCGCGCTGCCAGGGCTTGAAGGCATCCCGGTCCCCGTGGTTCCGAGCGTAGTAGCACACCGCGAGAATGTGCTGCGCAACGACGGAGTACGCATAATGCTGCGACTGGTTGGGCACGACCCCTCCGCACGTCATGTTCCCGCGGCCGACGATGTCTTCGTACTCCTTTCCGACGCAGGTGATGTTCTTGCCGTAGAAGAGCGGATCGTGATTGCCGTCGCTCCGCCGCTCGACATGCTTCTTGTAGGCGGGCAGCAGGTTCGTGGGACGCCGCCGCTTCTTGGCGTCGTAGCGCTGGTCGTCGTACCCCGCATTGTGGGACAGGATGGTGATCTGGACGCTGGCGCCGGAGTCCCGCAGCATCGGGTCCTTCCATGCTTCACCGAGCAGGTCGAGCGCGCCGCTGGTGGAACGGGTCAGGCTGGTTCGTTCATCGACGTCGCAGCGCTTGATCTTGCAGCGATAGCTGTCCCCATTGCGGCCCACGTAGATGGCGTTCTTGAGGACGTTCTTGACCGGAACAGGCGAATCCGGCGTAAAGCGGACGTCGGTTCCGTCCATCCTGCAAGAGCGGACATCCATGCCGGCCCGGTAGGCCGTCTCGGGCATGAACTGCCAGTACCCCGCGGCACAGACCGGCGACATTGCGTCCGCGTCATAGCGTGACTCCTGGTAGGGGATGGCAGCGAGCACCTCCGGCAGTTCCTGCTTTCGCAGCTCCCTCGTGACGTATTCGTAGTCGTCTACGATGACCTCGAGCCGCTCCCAGAAGGCGAACGCCTTGGCGTGCACGGTGACCGAGCGGGTCACATAGTCAAGGAAGACCGGGTCCCATTGGGCGGGCTTCTGGAGCGCCTTCCACTTGGCTCGATCCGCATTCGGCTTCATCACGAAGTCATGGAACGGCTGGTTGAGGCCGTCCATCAGGGCGGGGTCCAGCTCGATCTCCGCCATGTCGATCCGGGCGTAGTAGGGCTGCCCCTCGTCCACAGGCCCGAGTTCGATGGGCTTGCGCCCGAGGGTGCTGACGATGATCCCCGCCAGCCCCGCCCCGATGAAGAGAACCAGAACGGCGATGGCGGGGATGAACCACTTGGGCACCCCCCCGCCCGTATCGAGGGCTTCGACACGCGATGGCTGCACGTCCGGCGTGGCCTGCGCCGCCTCGGACAACAGGCGCTGCTGTTCCCAGACGCCGAGTCGGCGTGCCTCCACGAACTGGACCGTGACACCGCGGTTGGGCGGCCCGAGATGGAACACTTCCCCTGGCGACAGGTACACCGGACCGTGCAGGGTCTGTACGGATTCCCAATCGACATTCTCGTGCGGCGCCACCCGCACCTGGTTCGTGCCCACGGGCGCCACGGCGACGGTGCCTCCGTCGTAGGCCGTGATGACGGATTGCCGGTCATCGAGCCCACGATACCCGTCCAGCCGCAGGCCGCCCGGCCCCGGGTTGGCCCCCATCCGGATCACGGGGCCGCGACAGACCCGGTCCTCCTGGAAGGACATTGGACCGGTGAGGAACCGCAGGACGACGTCCCAGCGTTCCTGGCTCATGCGCCTTCCCGGACCAGATGCAGCGAGATGAGTTCGTCCGCGGCCGGCGAGAGGTCGTCGAGGATCAGGAAGGCTGGGAGCGGAGCGCCGTCCCGATGGAGGGTCCAGGTCCCCGCGGGCAGCCCCATCCATGCGCAGAGATGATCCACCAGGGAAACCACCGGTACCGCAGTTCCGATGGGGGAGACGAACCGCATCGGCGCAGAGGCCCCCTCGACCCGGATGTCGGCATGCAGGACGGTGTTGGGCACATAGACGATGCCGAGTTCGCCGCTGGGCGCGTCCTTGGACTGCATCGTCGCGGGCAGGCGCTCTTCTCCGCTCTGGAGCCGGTACCAGCCCGAGATGCGCCCCGTCAGGTCCGTCCGGACGGGCAGCACCGTGCCGATCAGGTTCGCGAGCACCTCACCGAGCGGCTGCGCACCGGCGACCTTGAGCCGCAGCAGCGGGGCACCGGCACCGCGTCGCAACGCGAGCCGCTGGGTGCGCGCCCCCTTCGTCCCGCCCGTGATGGGGTCGGGGGCCCGCCCGAGCGACGCGGCCGATGCGAACTGGGTCTCACCGGAGATCCCGGCTGCGGCGTCGGGGATGGAAGGTTCGGCCACGGCGGGAACGGCTGCACGCCGCGCCTTCGGCTTCGCCGCGACCGTGGTCGCGTCCGTCGGAGCTTCTCGCAGCGTGGAACCACCGGTCGACGGCCCGTCGGCCTCGGTGTCCCGCCCTGCGGAGGCCAATGCCGACTTCGGGGAGGACCGAACGGACCCGGGTGACGACTTGGCAGGCTTCGCAGGCTTCCCGGACCTGGCGGAGGATCGGGTTTTCTTTGATGAAGACGACGCGGGTTTCGACGCTGGGCGTGGGCCTCCGGTGGCCGACTTGGCCGACTTGGCCGACTTGGCGGCCTTCTGCTTCCGAGCCGGGCCCGCGGAGGCGACTGCGGCCGCGGGGGCAGCCTCCACCGGGGGCGGGTCCGGCAGGGGCAGCGACAGCGAGACATCGTCCTCATCAACTGGCGGACTGCGCTCGAGCGGCGGACCGGTCGTGACGGGCAGGGAACCGGTCCGCGGCGTCCGTCGCGTCGGCCGCCGACCGGCACCGGTCGGTGCATCCGCCAGCGGCGCGGCAGGCGTCGGCGCGGTCTCCCCGCTCATTCGGATTCGTCGGACCAGCGCGGAGGGGTCCGGACGCCCGCTCGCGGCCGCGCCAGGCTTCGGCGGGTCACCCCGGCCCGCCCGGCGGGCGGTTCGGCCGACGGCCGACACGCGCCGGCTCTTTCCCTCCGCGCCGGGGTCTTCCGGGCCCGGCGCATCACCGCCGAGCCGACTTCGGCGAAGCGATGCCATCAGGTCGGCATCTCCGCTGCCGCTGGTGCGCATCGTGCGGCGCGGCTTCCGGGCGGCAGGCCGCCCAGCCGCAGTGCCGTCCCCGGCCTCTACGACCGCCGAGGCGGAGGGTTCCGCGGCCCCGACCGCTTCCGGTTCCGCCGCCCTTCGGGCCGCGCGTCGACCAGGCCGGCGCGGCGGTGGTGCCCACGCCGCGCGCTGCGCCCCTGCATCATCGGAGTCCTCTTCTTCATCGTCGAGCAGCTTCCGGAAATCCTCCGCGGTGCCCATCATCGTGCTCGCGGACTCGGGCCGCGCACCCGTGCGTTGGGTGTGCCCCGCAACGCGCGCCATCACGTCCGTCAGGGATGGCCCCGTCACGTCTGCAGCAGCCAGAGCCGCCCGGACCGCATCGAGGAAGTCGTCTCCGGACGCGAAGCGATGGGCAAAGGCGGGTTTCAGCGCCTGCCCGAGCAGTTCCCGCACCGAGGGGGTCAGGGCGTCGCGGAACCGGAAGAGGCGCCGCGACCCCTCGCCTCTGGCCGCCTGCTGCCGAATGTCATCAACAAGGCCGTCGTAGACAGGCTTTCCGGTAATCAGCTCGAACGCGATGAGCGTCAGGCCGAAGAGGTCCGAGCTGATGTCCTCCGCCGCCGCTTCCATCCGCTCCGGCGGACAGTACCGGAAGGAGTCCTCTCGGGGTACCTGCTCGGGGTCTCCATGGAACTCGAGGATCTCGACCTGGGGGAGTGCGTAGCCGACGACCAGCACCTGCCCGTCCTTCCGGAGCATCACGCGCCAGGGCGTCAGCCCACCGTGGGAGTAGACGCCCTCGGCCTCGCCCGTGTCCGCGGCCTCCACGAGGATCTGACCGCAGGCGAACATCAGCTCCAGCCCGGCGCGGACGCCCCCCGATTCCCCCATGTCGGCCAGCAACCGGATGACCTCGGCGACGCTCCAGCACTGGCCGGTGGGGTACACGTACGCACCCGCGGCCTCGTCGACGTCCGCGAGCTCCACCATGCCCGTGACCATTGGCGAACCCAGATAGTCGCGCACGACGGTCAACGCATCGTTGATGGCGCTGTGGTTCATGTGGCGGGGATGGAACACGATCGCCGTATGCCGGAGGCCA
>JAYYRS010000393.1:0-3491 GCA_036126975.1 Myxococcota bacterium | reverse complement strand
CGACCCGGCCGCGGTCCGGAGCGAGCTGGGTGACCTCCTCTTCAACGTGCTTCTCATGGCACGGATCCAGCAGGACGCTGGTGCTGGCGGGATCCAGTCCTCGGCGGCCGCCGTCGACGCGAAGCTGCAGCACCGACATCCGCATGTCTTCGGCCCGAATCCCGGCGCGCCCCTGCCCCCGCGGCAGCGGCGCCTTGCCTGGGCCGAGGCCAAGCGCCTCGAGGCGGCGGATCCGGCGACGCACTCTCGGATGGATGGGGTACCCCGCAGCCTCCCCGCACTGCTGCGCACCCACCGGCAGTGTGCCAAGGCAGCCGCGGATGGATTCGATTGGCGCGACGCGGAGAGCGTCCTCCTGAAGGTCGAGGAAGAACTCTCAGAGCTGCGCGAGGCCATGGCAGCCGGCGACCGGGGGGCCATCGAGCACGAATATGGCGACGCCCTGATGGCCCTCGCCAGCGTCGGTCGGCACCTCGAATGCCCCCCGGAAGACGCCCTGCGTGTCGCCAATGAACGCTTCGCGGACCGGTTCCGCGCCATGGAGCACACCGCGCGCACCCGAGGCGTACGCCTCTCGGCGCTGGACGCGGACGCACTCGAGGAACTGTGGGCGCTGGCCAAGGTCGCCCCCCTTCCCACGCCCCCGTCCGGGGGCTAGACCCCCGCGGTCCCGGAGGCTCGCGTGTTCTGGAAGCTGCTGTTGGCGATGACCATCATCCCGTCGGTCGAGCTCTACCTTCTGCTCCGGCTTGGTCAGTGGCTGGGTGCGATGGAGACCGTGATGCTGATCATCGCGACGGGCGCGGTGGGCGCGACGCTCGCAAAGCGGGAGGGCCTGGGCGTGCTCGCAGCGCTTCAGAACGACGCACGGAGCGGCCTCCCGCCAGCAGGTCGCCTGGTCGAAGGTCTCATGGTGTTGACCGGGGGAGTCCTGCTCCTCACCCCCGGTGTGGTGACCGACCTTCTGGGCTTGGCGCTCATTGCACCCGTCACACGCCGCCCGCTCGCGCCCCTGCTCCAGCGGTGGCTCGGCGCGCGGGCCAGGGTCGGTGGATTCTCGATGGGTGCCGCCCGCTGGGGCCCTGGGGTCGACCAGACCGTCACGCCGGCAGCGCCTCCAGGAGCGGATGACGCCGACCCAGCGCCCCGGTTCGAACATCCCGAGTCCTGACGGCGCACGCCGTGCCCCCCCGGCGACCCGTTCGCACTACCGCAGGTAGTCCTCCATGATCTCGCACTCCCCGATGCAGACGGGCGGAGATCCGTTGCCATAGGGGTCGATGCACTGGAAGCCCCGGGGACACGCTTCGTCCCCCATGCTCGCGTCACAGCCCTCGAAGCACTTCGATTCGGCGCACACGGCCTGCACGCACACGAAGAAGTCGGACGCACAGTGGTAGCCGGCCTGGCAGTCCGTGTCCGAGAAGCAGAAGCTCGCGTCGTCGACCGCAGTGAGCACGCAGTCGTTGCCCGCAGGGCAGTCGGTGCCGTTGTAGTTGTAGTTGCACTCCCCATTGACCGCGGTCGCAAGGCAGTAGTCGCTCCCGCACGAGCCCTCCAACGTCAGATCGCAGGACCGGGTGCACTCCTGGAAGTCCGAGTCGTAGCACTCGCCCGTCACCGGGTCGCAGTACTGGCCGTACTCGCAGTCAAGCTGGGTGTCGCGGCAGCCGTAGGGTTCGCACTCGTTGTCGTCGCAGCGTTCTCCGGCAGCGCAGTCGCTGTCCTCCGAGCAGCCGTCCTCACACTCGTTGTCGTCGCTGCAGTACTCCCCGAGGTCGCAATCCTCGGAGGTCACGCAGTCGACGTCCTCACAGACGCCCTCGTCGGAGCAGATCTGCTTCTCGTCGCAGTCCGTGATGCTGGAACATTCGGTCTTCGCGGCGCCGCCGACGCAGGCCGTGGCGAACACGCTGAGCAGCGCAGCGAACACGGTCGCAGTGACACGATTCATTCTTCGTCCTCGTCATCTTCGCTTTCGCAGAAGTCATCGGGGTCGCCATCGCCGAAGTTGTAGCGGGCGCTGATCTGGGACCCGACCGGCGGAAGGCTCGACCGCTCGAACACGATCGCCGCCCGGCAGTCTCCGTCGTCTTCGCAGTCATCCTCCTCGATGGCGTTCCCATCCTCGTCATGGAGCTCGTACACCCAGGGGTAGGTCCCGCCGTCGCAATCCACGAGGCACCCCTCCAGGTCGCCATCCTCGCCTTCGCACTCGTCGTCGTCGACGTAGATCTCGAGCGTCGCAAGGTCCGGGAGCTTCGACAGGTAGAAGGTGTCGGTCAGGCGAGAACTCGCCAGCGAGAGCTCCGTCACGATGTTGGTGAAGTCGTCCGCGCAGATGCTCCCGATCACGCCGCCGGTCTGCTCCGCGACGTCGATGTAGCGGGTCCCGACATCACCAGCCTGCCGCTGTGCGGAATCACACTCGTCCAGGTCGGTGATGACCAGGGCCGAGGCGTTGAAGACCTCTCTTTCCCGTGCGCCCTTCACGTCCCGGAATCCGTTGATGTAGTCGTTGACCCGGAGCGGCGAGAAATCCTGCTCGTCACTGACGAAGATGATCGACAGATAGGCGTCGTCTCGCAGGAACCCGGCGTTGTAGTTGTCCGACACGGACCCCGTGAGGGCCCGGTAGGCGCTCTCGATGCCCGCCTCGAATCCAGCGCCACACACACCCACGTCGACGATGTCGGCGAACACCGATGCGCCGTCGGGCGTGTCGGGTGTGATGACGGTCGGTCCGTCGGCGTCGCCGACGAGCTGCCCGCCCGCGGGAATCGCGTCGACGTCAGCTTGCGAGCAGAAGTCGTTCGTCGGCACGTCCACGATCGTGGAGGTCACCACACCGAGCCGGTAGTCGACGTCGCCTTCCTCGAAGTACGTGAGAAAGTTGTCGAAGTTCTCGGCCAGCTCATCCTGGTAGGGCTGCATCGAGCAGGAGTTGTCGATCGCAAGCAGGACGTCGACCTCGGAGGCTTCAAGCTGCTGGAAGACGTCATCGCCGTCGAACTGCACCAGATCGTAGTCGCTGCAGCCGGCCAGTCCGGCGGCCAGCAGAAACACCGCCGGCGGCTGCGGCCTGCGCGCATGCGTGGTCATGCCCTTCTCCAATCAGTGGAACCCGGTAGGGGTACCATAACGATACTTCAGGTGCATCCCCGACGAGGGCCGGACCGCTGAGCACGCCGAATCTTCACAGGCGCCCGTCCTGGGCGCGCCGCCTCGATGCGCTGTCGACCGCGGCGGCCCGGCTGGCCGGCGCCCTTCTCCGACGGCCCACCGACTCCGCTCTGACCACGCTGGCCCGCGCCGACCGCCCGGCGCCCCCCATCCCCGTCCCCACAGCGTCGGAACTCGGCGTGCATGACCATCTCGGGAACGGCCGTGCCGCGTTCGCCGCGGGCCGGTACGGCGAAGCCCTCCATGCGTTCGGTGCACACGTCGAGGCGTTTCCCGAAGACCCTTGGGGGTGGCACGGGCGCGGAGAC
>JAYYRS010000392.1:0-4850 GCA_036126975.1 Myxococcota bacterium | reverse complement strand
ATCGTAGCGCAGCTGGGTAATCTCGAACGGCGGCTGCGGCAGGGCGGCGTGCGTGCCCCCCGGCCGGGCGGACGGCGTGCGCAGGGCGGCGATGATGACGCGGAGCCTGCGCCACGCCGGGATGAAGGGAGGCCACGTGCCCCGCATCCCGCGGCGCCGCCGTCGGCGCCGGACGCCGCCGCGGAGTCGTCTGTTCCGCCCTGGCGGCGCGCCGCTCCGGCGGAATCGTCTGCGCCGCCGCCTCCTCCCCGCAAGGCATCTCCGCCGCAGCGGGCACAAGACGCGCCGGCATCCGCGCCGCGCCCGGGCCGCGGACCGGGCGAAGGGCGTGCGGCCCGGCCGCCCGAGGCGGCGGCACCTGCCGCACCCGCGGACCCTCGGCCCGCGGCGCAGACACCCGCGCGGAGCCGGTCTGCGGCCCTCCCCGACCTGCCGCCACGGCCGCCGGCTCCCGAAGACACGTGGGACGTTCCCACGGCCGACCTGGAGTCCGGTGGCTGGGATGACCCACCTGCGACGGTCCCGGAGCCCGTGCCAATCGACCCGGAGGAGTCCACGGCGCCGCCGCCGGTCGCGACGCCGGCCCCCATCGCAGCAGATGCCGACCTGGATGCACGTGCAGAGGCGTTCCAGGCCTGGCTCGATCTCGGCCACAGTGGTCTGCAGATGCTGGCCCGGCACGCGGTGGTCGTGCGGTCGGCTGCGCCAAACCTCGACGTCGAGATGGGGGGAGACTTCCACGCCGGAAATGCGCCGAACTGGACCGACGACGCGTGGGTCCTTCGTGGCCTCGAGGCCTACTTCCCCGGGTGCAACCGCGTCCGCGCGGTGCGCCGCCCCAGCGAATCCACGCGCCTGACCCGGCAGGAACGGAAGGACGAGTCGCGCCGGCAGGCGATCGCCGCGCTGCGGGAGCAGCTGTCCACGGACCCGCTGGTCCAGCGGCTCGTGCAGACCCTCGGCGCGTCGATGGCGGCCGTGGTACCGGATGGGGAGAAGCCTGCCGACCTGGAGCGCATGGGATGAGGGACACCGTGGACCCGCTTCGCAAGTGCGTGGCCCAGCTGAGCCGTCTCCCCGGCGTGGGGGAGCGGACGGCCACACGCCTCGCCTACTGGCTGCTCCGTCAGGAACCAGACGTGGCTGCGGAGATCGGAGCGGCGATCCAGGAGCTGCGGGTGGCGATGGTCCGCTGCAGCATCTGCCAGGACATCTCTTCGACCGACCCCTGTCACCGATGCGCCGACCCCCGACGCGACAGCAGCCTCATCTGCGTGGTGGAACGTCCCCAGGACATCGTCGCCATCGAGGCGTCCGGAGAGTTCCGGGGTCGGTTCCACGTCCTGCACGGTGCAATCTCGCCGCTGGAGGGCGTGGGTCCCGACGACCTCACGATCCGGGCCCTGCTCGGCCGGCTGGCGGATGGGGTCGATGAAGTCCTCGTCGCCACCGACCCGGACGTGGAGGGCGACGCGACGGCGCTGTACCTGGCCCGCGTCATCAAGCCGCTGGGCGTCCGGGTGACCCGGCTCGCGCATGGGATCGCGGTGGGGACGGAGCTGGAGTTCGCGGACCGCAGTTCGGTCGCGCGCGCACTCGCCAACCGCCGCGACCTCTGACGGGCCACCGGACGACGGCCCGCGGCGCGGGCGCGCCCCCGGGAAGCGGGGGCCGGTCCGCGGCACCGGATGCGTGGATCAGTCCCGGTTGATGACCTGGGCCTTGACGAGGTCGGCGTTCATCTGGGCGATGACGTCGAGGCTGATGCCCTTGGGGCACGCCACGCTGCACTCGCCGAAGTTCGAGCAATGCCCGAAGTCCTCGGCGTCCATCTGGTCGACCATTCCCTGCACGCGCTGGAAGCGCTCGACCTGGCCCTGCGGCAGGAGGCTCAGATGCGTGACCTTGGCCCCTGTGAAGAGCATGGCCGCAGCGTTGGGACACGAAGCCACGCAGGCGCCGCAGCCGATGCAGGTCGCCGCGTCGAAGGCGCGGTCGGCGTCCGACTTGTTCACGCCGATGGCGTGGGCGTCGGGAGCCGCGCCGGTGCGCACGGAGATGTAGCCGCCGGACTGTACGATGCGGTCGAAGGCCGACCGGTCGACCACGAGGTCCTTGAGGATCGGGAAGGCCTTGGCGCGGAAGGGTTCGATGGTGATGGTCTCACCCTCGCTGAACTCCCGCATGTGCAGCTGGCAGGTGGTCGTGCGGGCCTTGTGGCCGTGGGGTTGTCCGTTGATCTGCAGGCTGCAGACGCCGCAGATGCCTTCGCGGCAGTCGGACTCGAAGGCGATGGGCTGCTGGCCCGACGCCTCGAGGCCCTCGTTGACGACGTCGAGCATCTCGAGGAAGGACATCTCCTCGTTCACGTCGGTTGCATCGTAGGTTTCGAAGCGGCCCTTGTCGTCGGGACCATCTTGCCGCCACACGTTGAGCTTGAGGTTCACTTGTAGCTCCGCTGAGTCGGGGGGACATATCGGAAGGTGAGTTGTTCTTTGTGAAGCCTCGGCGCATTCCCGACACCGGTGAATTCCCATGCTGCGACATACTGGTAGTGGTCGTCGTCGCGCTTTGCCTCGCCCTCCTCGGTCTGCGATTCTTCGCGGAAGTGACCGCCGGCCGATTCGGTCCGGTCGAGGGCGTCGATCAACATCATCTCGGCGAACTCGAGGAAGTCGGCGACGCGGCCGGCCTTCTCGAGGGACTGGTTGAGCCCCTTGTCCTTGCCGGGAACGGAGACCTCCTTCCAGAAGGAGTCCCGGAGGGCGCGCACCCGGGGGATGGCGCCCTCGAGCCCGTCCTTGGTCCGGGCCATGCCGCACTCGTCGATCATGATCTTCCCGAGCTCCCGGTGGAAGCTGTCGATCGACTTGCTGCCGTTGACGGAGAGCAGGCGCTGGATCCGGTCCTTGACCGCCTTCTCGGCTTCGTCATACTCCGGACCGGTGGTGTCCGTACCGCGGGCTCCGACCCGGGCGAGGTAGTCGCCGATGGTGTAGGGGAGCACGAAGTACCCGTCCGCGAGACCCTGCATCAGCGCGGATGCGCCGAGCCGGTTGGCCCCGTGGTCGGAGAAGTTGGCTTCGCCCACGGCGTAGAGCCCGTCGACGTTGGTCATGAGGTTGTAGTCCACCCACAGCCCGCCCATGGTGTAGTGCGGCGCCGGGTAGATCCGCATCGGAAGCTCGTAGGGAGATTCGCCGGTGATGCGCTCGTACATCTCGAAGAGGTTGCCGTAGCGGGCGCCGACCTGGTCTGCGCCGAGCCGCTCGATCGCGTCGCTGAAGTCGAGGAACACGCCCCGGCCGCCATAGGCGATGCCCTTGCCCTCGTCGCACATCCGCTTCGCAGCCCGGGAGGCGACGTCGCGCGGGACCAAGTTGCCGAAGGTCGGGTAGATGCGCTCGAGGTAGTAGTCGCGATCGGACTCCGGCACGTCCGTCGGAGACATCTCGTGGTTGCGGAGCTTCTCGGCCGTGGCGGGATTCTTGGGAACCCAGACGCGGCCGTCGTTCCGCAGGGACTCGCTCATGAGCGTCAGCTTGGACTGGTACTCGCCACTCACGGGGATGCAGGTCGGGTGGATCTGCGTGTAGCAGGGGTTGGCCATGAGCGCGCCGCGCTTGGAGGCGCGCCAGGCAGCTGTGACGTTGCAGCCCATGGCGTTGGTCGAGAGGTAGAAGACGTTGGAGTACCCGCCTGTGGCCAGGACGACGGCGTCCCCCCCGAAGCGCTTGATCTCCCCGGTCACCAGGTCCCGGACGATCACGCCCCGCGCTTGCCCATCGACCT
Organism: Myxococcota bacterium; assembly: GCA_036126975.1. Classification (GTDB taxonomy): domain Bacteria; phylum Myxococcota_A; class UBA796; order UBA796; family UBA2385; genus JAYYRS01. The sequence goes on along the minus strand of JAYYRS010000392.1, from coordinate 1,058 downwards.
TGACGATGTCCAGCATCTCGTGCCGGGTGAACATCTTGATCTTGCCCGCGTTGACCATGTTCGCGTGCGCCTGGTAGGCGCCCAGCAGGAGCTGCTGTCCGGTCTGACCGGCGGCATAGAACGTGCGGCTGACGAGGGCGCCGCCGAAGCTGCGGTTCGCGAGCAGTCCGGAGTACTCCCGAGCGAAGGGCACGCCCTGCGCGACGGCCTGGTCGATGATGTTCACCGACACCTGGGACAGGCGGTAGACGTTCTCTTCGCGCGCACGAAAGTCGCCGCCCTTCACGGTGTCGTAGAACAGCCGGTAGACGCTGTCGCCGTCGTTCTGGTAGTTCTTTGCCGCGTTGATCCCGCCCTGGGCGGCGATGCTGTGGGCGCGGCGCGGGCTGTCCTGGAAGCAGAAGTTCACGACGTCGTAGCCGAGCTCGGCGAGCGTCGCAGAGGCCGACGCGCCGGCGAGGCCGGTGCCGACGACGATGATGGTGTACTTCCGCTTGTTCGCGGGGTTGACGACCTTGATGTTGAACTTGTGGCGGTCCCAGGCGGTGGCGATGTCGCCGTCCGGCGCTCCGGACTTGAGCTCGATGGTCATGTGACCCTCTCGCGGTTGGATGCGGTTCGTGTGGGTGCCCCGGTCGTCCCTGGGCCGCGGTGGCCCTGCTGGACTCGAATGAAGTGGTTCAGGCCACGAAGCCGGCGATGACGGCGACGGGCATGATGGCGTTGCCCATGAACATGACGACGCCAAACATCGTGGCGGCCTTGCGGGCCAGCGCATCGTGCCGGGGGTTCGTCATGCCGAGCGTGCGGAGCATGCTCCACACGCCGTGGGCCAGGTGCAGGCCGAGGAATGCCTGCGCGATGATGTAGAAACCGACGACGGCGGGATTCTGGACGCCCGCAACGAAGTTCTGGTAGGCGTAGCAGGTGAACTCTCCGTCGACCCAGTCGCAGTGCCGGAACCCCTCGACGCCGACGCCCGCGATCGTGAACTGCGCGAGGTGGAAGACGATGAAGGCGAGCAGGACGACCCCGCCGAAGCGCATCGTACGGACGGC